>JAVXWK010000309.1:0-19954 GCA_032230575.1 Pseudonocardiales bacterium
GTTCCTGTGGGCGGGCCGCGCGGTGAGCCTGCTCGGGTCGTGGCTGCTGGTGGTGGCGGTCCCGGCGCACATGTACGCCATCACCGGTTCAGTGTTCGCGACCGGAGCGACACTCGCGGCCGAGTACCTGCCGGTGCTCCTGCTCGGCCCACTGGCGGGAGTCCTGGTCGACCGGTGGGACCGCCGCCAGGTCATGATCGCGGCGGATCTGTTCAGGGCCACCGCCGTCACCACATTGCTCATCGGCACACCGACCGCGATCTACGTCGCGGTGGTCGCGGAAAGTGTTGGGGCAGTGGTGTTCCGGCCCGCTGCTCAGGCCCACGTGCCGGCGGTCGTCGGACCGGACCGCCTCGCCGTCGCCAACTCGTGGAACGCCACCACCGACGGCGTGGTGAGGCTGGCCGGCCGCCGCTCGGGGGACTTCTGTTCGCCTGGGCCGGGTTCGAGGCGGTGATCGCGCTGGACGTGGCGAGCTACCTGATCTCGGCGACAGCGATCGCCCTCACCGCGAGCAGGTCCATCCCGGGAACAGCGAGTCGCCACGCGACAAAGACCCCGGAGCTGGTGCGAAGGTTGTTGCCGCTGACGGGAGTGTTCCTGGCGGCGAACGCGGCGTTGAGCGCGCTGCTCGTGCCGTTCGGCGTGCAGCACCTCGGCGGCACCACACAGGTCGGGATGGTGTTGTCGGCGCTCGGGGTCGGCTTTCTCGGTGGCGCGGTTCTCGTCCGGTGGCTCGACAGGATCCAGCTGAGGACGGTGCTCGCGACCGCACAGCTCGCGACGGCGGGCGGGTTCGCGCTCCTGTTCAGCGCGCACGAACTCACCACGGCGATGATCGCGGCAACCGTGATCGGGGTGTTCGGATCGGTCACGCTCGTAGCGCCGCAGACCGCGTTGCAGCGAACTGTGGACAACGGTCAGCTCGGCAGGATCAGCGCGATCTTCCTGACCGTCGAAGCGGCCGCGACGCTCGTCGGTGCGATCGCGGGACCATGGCTGGCTGAGAGCGTTTCCCTGCACTTCGCGGCCATGACGGCGGCAGCGATCACCGCGATGAGCGCTGTCGTGGGCGCTGTGACCGTTCCTCGGGTTATGCTCGCCGCAAAACGCTCAAACGAACAGGCGGACGACCATGCGCGAACCCGGTGAGGCGAGACGGCAGCGAATTCTGGCCGTGATCGCGTCCCGAGGCTCGATCAAGGTGAGCGATCTGGCCAGTGAGCTGGACGTTTCGATCGTCACGATCAGACGCGACGTCGAGGAGCTGGCCAGGCTCGGCAGACTCCGCCGCGGGCACGGCGTCGCGAAACCGATCACCCCCGTCGAACGGCCGCGGCCCAAGAACCCGGAGAACGGCGCGGTGGCGCTGGTCGTACCCGAGCGGCACACGTACCTGTACGAGACGATGAACGGCGCCCGGAAGGTTCTCGAGGAAGCGGGCATGCGGGTCGTCCTGCACATCGCGCCGCAGGTCAAAGGTGCCGAGAAACCGATCGTCGAACGAGCGCTCACCGAGCCGGTCCAGGGCCTGCTCATCGCCCCGAGGTGGCGCACGCAGGAAGAGGAGAGAGCCGACGACTGGCTCGCCGACACCGGCGTACCGACCGTCCTGATGGAACGAAGGCCGAGCGGACAGCTCAGGGGGATGAACTCGGTCTGCTCCGACCACTGGTACGGCATGCACCTGGCCGTGAAGCACCTGACGGATCTCGGCCACCGCAGAATCGTCCTGGCCGCCCGCGACGACAGCCCCACCGCGAGAGCGCTCCGGGCCGCCTTCAAGGAGATCTCGAAAGACCTCGAAGACGCGATCACGGTCGGCAGCTCACCCGACTCCGGCCTGGTGGGCATCCTCAGGGCACACCGGGCCACCGCGACCATCCTGCACGGCGACGTGGACGCGTTGATGCTGGTCCAGCAGCTGACCGATGCCGGGATCAAGGTGCCGAGACGGTGCTCTGTGGTCGCTTACGACGATGTGGTCGCGGCACTCGGCAGCATCCCGCTCACCGCTGTCGCGCCACCCAAGACCGAGGTCGGCAAGGTCGCCGCGCAGCTGCTCATCCAGAAGCTGAGCAACCCGATCCAGACGGCCGAGCGCATCGAGCTGCTGCCCGAGCTGAAGGTCCGCTCATCGACTGAGCGTTTGCACGTTTCTTGACGCCAAAGCGATCAGGCGATCAGGATGCGAACCATGCGCCTGAGTCGTCGCACACTCCTCGCGGCAGGTCTCACGGCACCATTGGCGGCCTGTTCCACTCCGCAGCGCCGCGGTGCCGGAGGCCCGGTCGAGATCACGTTCTGGTCGGCCCTGCGCGGTAGTCAGCAGGTCGTCGACGCGTTCAACACCTCGCAGAACCGCATCAAGGTGATCTTCCAGCAGATCCCCTCCGGCGGTCAGGGCGGCTACGCGAAGCTCAGCAACGCCGCCCGCGCGGGCAACGCACCCGACGTCGCGACCATCGAGTACCCGCAGGTGCCCGGCTACGCCATCGACGGCGTCGCCCGGGACATCACCGACCTCGTCACCGACCGCCTCAAGCAGAAGCTGCTGCCCCAGGCGCTCAAACTGACCACGTTCGACAACCGCGTGTTCAGCGTCCCCCTCGACATCGAGCCGATGGTGCTGCACTACCGCGCGGACATGTTCGAGGCCAACGGTTACCAGCCCCCGAAGACCTGGGACGAGTTCACCGACCTCGCCAGGCGCGTCAAGGCGAAGTTCGGGAACAAGAAGCTCGTGCTGTTCCCCACGGACGGCGCCATGCAGTTCGCCTGCTTCGCGTGGCAGGCCGGCGCGCAGTGGTTCGACACCGGCGACGGCAAGTGGCAGGTCTCGCTCGCCGACGCGCCCACGCGCGAGGTCGCCGACTACTGGCAGGGCCTCATCGACGAGGACCTGGTGTACCGCAACGCGAGCGACAGCAAGCAGCACGACGCCCAGCTCGGCCAGGACCTCATCCTCACGAGGCTCAGCGGCGCGTGGGACGCGGGCGCCCAGATGCGGGCCAGGCCAGGCCAGAAGGGCAAGTGGCGCATCGCGCCCATGCCGATCTGGGACCAGCCGGTGGTCGGCACGCACGGCGGCTCCACGTTCGCGGTCACCAAGGACTCACAGCAACCCGAAGCCGCCATGGAGTTCATCGAGTGGCAGACCACCGACCCCGCCGCGCTCACCGCACGCCTCAAGAGCGGCACCAGCAGTCAGTACCCGGTCGCACCCGGCCTGGTCGAGGCGGGCGCCAAGGCGTTCCCCGGTGAGTACTACGGCGGCCAGGACATCTACCGGCTCTTCAAGCAGGAAGCCGACAAGATCCGCGACGGCTGGGTGTGGGGCCCGCGGATGACCGCCACGCAGAAGGTCATGCAGGACGGCTTCGCGAAAGCCGGTGCGGGTGAAGGAACCCTGATCGGCGCGGTGCGAGAAGCCCAGAGCGGCACCATGCCCGACCTCAAGGCACTCGGACTGTCCACAGAGGAGGTCGAGCGGTGAAGGGCAGACTCGCCTGCGCCGTTCTCATGGCGCCGTTCTTCGTCCTCCTGGTCACGGTGTTCCTCATCCCGACCGGCACCGCGATCTGGCTCAGCTTCTTCGCCCAGGACCAGCCAGGACTCGGCTTCGGCCCGGAGAGCACGGTGTTCGTCGGGCTCAGGAGCTACGCGGCCGTCCTGAGCGATCCGACATTCCGGGGCGGCCTGCTCACCGTGGTGCTGTACTGCCTGATCTACATCCCGATCATGGTCGTCGGCGCGCTGGCCCTGGCGCTGCTGCTCGACTCCGGCGTCGCGAAACTGCGCGGCTGGGCCCAGATGGGGCTCTACCTGCCGCACGCGGTGCCGGGCATCATCGCCGCCCTGATCTGGCTCTACCTCTACACACCCGGCCTCAGCCCGATCATCGACCTGTTCGCCCAGGGCGACATCCACCTCAACTTCCTGGGTATCAACACCGTGCTGCCGTCGATCGTGAACATCGCCCTCTGGAGCAACCTCGGCTACAACATGGTGATCTTCTACGCCGCACTCCAGGCCGTGCCGCGGGAAGTGCTCGAAGCGTCCGTTGTGGATGGTGCGGGTCCCGTCAAACAGGCTGTCCGGATCAAGACACCGCTCGTCAAGGGCGCGATCGTCACGGTCGGCATCTTCACGTTGATCTGGGCGCTGCAACTCTTCACCGAACCGGTGCTGCTCAGCCAGTCCACGCCGATGATCAGCGCGAGGTTCTCGCCGAGCATGTACATCTACGACGCCGCCTTCACCCGCAACAACTACGGCCTCGCGGCCGCCGCGTCCGTGATCCTGCTCGCGTTCACGATCGCCCTCTCCTACGGCGTCACGCGCTGGACGAACAGGAAGGCCGCCTGATGACCCTCCTCGGCCGGACCACCGTCAACGTCGTCGTCGGCATCGCGGTGCTCTACACCGTGCTGCCCGTGCTGTGGCTGCTGCTCGCCGCCACGAAGAACGTCGACGCCCTGTTCCAGAGCGATCTGTTCTCGCTGAGCAACTTCTCGTTCGTGGACAACGTCAAGGACCTGTTCGCGATGGACAAGGGTCTTTATCCGCGTTGGTACCTGAACAGCGTTCTGTACGCGGTCGTCGGGGCGGCCGCGAGCTCGTTCATCTCGATGGCCGCGGGTTATGCGTTCGACAAGTACGCCTTCCCGCACAAGGAGAAGCTCTTCGGCCTGGTGCTCGCCGCCGTCATGGTGCCGCAGACCGTGCTCGCGCTGCCGCTGTACCTGATGGCGTCCGGGACCGGCCTGGTCAACACGTTCTGGGCGGTGTTCATCCCGGTGCTGTTCAACCCGTTCGGCGTCTACCTCGGCCGGATCTTCAGCCAGGGCTACGTTCCGGACGAGGTCCTGGAAGCCGCGAGAATCGACGGCGCGAGCGATCTGGCCACCTATTTCAAGGTCGCGCTCAAGATGCTCGGACCCGGCCTGATCACGCTGTTCCTGTTCCAGCTCACCGCGATCTGGAACAACTTCTTCCTGCCCATGGTCATGCTGTCCGACCAGAAGCTCTACCCGGTCAGCCTCGGCCTCTACCAGTGGAACAGCTCCGCCACGGTCAGCCCCGAGTACTACCCGGTGGTGATCATGGGATCGCTCTTCGCCGTGCTGCCGCTGATCCTCGCGTTCATGCTGCTGCAACGGTTCTGGCGCGCCGGTCTGACCGCGGGAGCCGTCAAGTGAGGGCAGCGGGCGCGATGTCGGCCGACGCCGGGAAGACCGTCCTCGGACCCGTGCTCGACCAGCTCAAGACGATCTGCGACTTCGGCCCGGTCACCCAGAACCTGGCCGAGCTCCCGGACGTGGACCTGCTCGTCACCGGCTGGGGCTGCCCGCCGATCACCGCACAGGCGCTGGAACGCTTGCCGAGCCTCAAAGCGATCGTGCACACGGCCGGTTCGGTGAAGGGCTTCGTCACGGACGCCTGCTGGGACCGCGGCATCGTGGTCTCGTCGGCGGCTCCGGCCAACGCGCTGCCCGTCGCCGAGTACACGCTCGCGATGATTCTGCTGAGCGGCAAACGCGTGCTGGAACGCGCACGCGACTACCAGGCCACCAAGCAGATCGACCACTACGACATCCCGCCGACCGTCGGCAACTACGGCGCCACCGTCGGCATCCTGTCCGCGTCGATGATCGGCCGACGGGTGATCGAGCTGTTGCGGCCGTACGATTTCCACGTGCTGGTGCACGACCCGTTCGTGACCGAAGTGGACGGTGCCGAGTCCGTGAGCCTCACCGAGCTGTTCGAGCGCAGCGATGTGGTCAGCGTGCACACACCGTTGTTGCCGGAGACGAGAGGACTGGTGGGCAGCGAGCTGCTGAAGCTGCTGCGCGGCGACGCCGTGCTGATCAACACGGCAAGAGGCGCAGTGATCGACCAGGAAGCCCTGGTGCGCGAGATCGGCCGCATCCGCGCGGTGCTCGACGTGACCGACCCCGAGGTGCTGCCGCCGGACCACCCGTTGTGGCGCAGTGAGAACGTCCTGATCACGCCCCACCTGGCTGGTTCCCAGGGCAACGAGTGGGGGCGTTTGGCTCACCACGCCGTCTCAGAGGTACGCAGGTGGGTCAACGGAGAGGCGTTTCAGACCCCGGTGCCCGCGGAACGAAGGGAACGCATCGCGTGAGCTACAGCCGTGAACAGTGGGTGGAGACGGCCGACACCCTGTTGGCCTCGGCTTGGCGGTACGCCTCGTCCAGCCAGGCGTTCCTCGACCTCCCCGGCCGTCCGTCCCGCAGCGGAGTCCGAAGTGACGGCCTGGAGGGGTACGCCCGGACGTTCCTCGCCGCCGCCTTCCGCACCGCGCACGGCGACGACCCGCACAACTGGCTGGAGCGCTACGCCACCGGTCTCATCGCGGGCACGGCGGGGGAGTGGCCGTCGATCACCGATGTCGGCCAGCCGATGGTCGAGTCCGCGTCGGTCGCACTGGGCCTGCGCCTGACCAAGCCGTGGCTGTGGGACAAGCTGCCCGAACCCCAGCAGGACCGCGCCGAAGCCTGGCTCCGGGAAGCGCTGCGGCATGTGCCGGCCGCCAACAACTGGTACTTCTTCCCGTACACCGTGGCCGCGTTCCTCGAAGCAGCCGGACGCGGCGACAACGAGACTCACCAGGCCAAGCAGCGCGCGATGGAGCTGCTCCAAGGCTGGTACCGCGGCGATGGCTGGTACTCCGACGGCGACGGCCGCGCGTTCGACCACTACAACGGCTGGGCCCTGCACCTCTACCCGGCGCTGGACGCGTTCCTCGACGGCAAGCCGATCACCACGCACCTCCGCGAGCACCTGGAGAGCTTCCACCTGCTCTTCGGCGCGGACGGCGCTCCGATCTACTTCGGACGGTCGCTGACCTACCGGTTCGCGGCAACGTCAGCCATCGCGCTCGGCGCGGTCACCGGCGAGACACCGCTAGGCCCGGGCCACTCCCGGTACCTCATCGGCAACACTCTCAAGTACTTCCTCGACAGGGGTGCGCTGACCGACGGTCTGCTCAGCCTCGGCTGGCACGGCCCGCACGAGGCCACCCTGCAGCCCTACTCCGGACCGGCGTCGCCGTACTGGGCCTCGAAAGCGTTCGTCTGCCTGCTCGCCGGACCTGATCATCCACTGTGGACCGCACCGGAAGAGCGCGGCGACGAGAACCAAACGCTTGCGCTGCCCGGACCAGGCCTGCTGATCCAACGGCACAACGGCATCACCAGGCTGCACAACCACGGCAGCGACCACGTCCGGCCGTTCGAGGGCGAGTACGCGACCGACGACGACCCGCTCTACAGCCGGTTCGCCTACTCGACCACCACGGGCCCGACATCGGCGAAGAACCCGGCCGACAACCACATCAGCCTGCTGATCAGGGGCAACCGCAGTGTCCGCAGGCGCATCCACCCGCTGGGCGCGGGGGACAACTGGGCCGCGTCCTGGCACCGCCCGGTGTTCGACGCGCACCAGCCGATGGTGCCGGGACTGAGGATCGAGAGCGTCACGGCGGTGTGGCACGACCAGGAGCTGCGGATTCACCGCGTGATCGGCGCTCCGCCCGGCACGAGGGCCGAGCTCACCGGCTGGGCGACGGATCTGCCGTCACCGCTCGTCGGGATTCGCGGCTGGACCGGCGTCGAGTGGCGGACCGCTCCGCAGGGCACGGCGTTCACCGGCTCGGCGAGCGTCCCCACGTTGACCGCCGACATCGAGGGCACGGTCACGCTCGCGGCTGTCGCGGTCCTCAACGGCGCGGTCCAGGAGATCGACTGGGACGCCCGCATCGACGAGGTGCTCGGCAAGACACTGGACGCGGCGAGGTGAAGCTGGTTCGCCGATGGCGTCTGCAAGTACTACGAACTCTTGAAACTACTACCAACTGGACCTGCTGCCACGCGGACGGGACCCCGGGTCCTAGACCGGCACGTCGTAGAACGTGCGCACGCGTGCGTCCGGCGCGAGCCAGGGCGCGAGCAACGAGTGGGCGCTGTCCGGGTCGCGCTGGAACAGCCCGACCCGGACAGCGAACACCAGGTCGCCGAGGTTCACGTCCTCCAGCGACGCGATGAGGAACTCGGCCTTGCCCGAGGCCACGTAGACGAGATTGCGGCGGGTGGCGGCCTCGACCATCCTCGTGGACCTGTCGATCGCGGTGAGCGTGCCCGTGGACAGCAGCTGGCACACCATCGTGGCCGCGACTCCCTGGCCGCAGCTGATCTCCAGCACCCGGTCGTCAGGCCGGATCGCGAGTTGGTCGACCACACCCCGCAGACGCTCGCTCATCGGATCTCACAGCTTCAGTTGTGAGGAGGTCGAGGTCCACATGATGCGGCAACAGCAGTGTGGCGGGCGGGGCCACGACCGTGACCCCGCCGCTGCCGTCAGCCCTGGCCGCCCAGGTTGACCATCCAGGCGACACCGAACTTGTCGACGAGGTCGCCGTACTCGTCGCCCCACATCTGCTTCTCCAGCGGCGTACCGATCTTGCCGCCCTCGGCGAGCTTGGCGAAGTGCTCCTTCAGCACGTCGTCGTCACCCGACAGGGAGATCGTGACGGTGTCGCCGGGGTTGAACGGCATGCCGGGCGGCGTGTCGGAGGCCATCAGCGTGTAGCCGGACTCGGTCTCCAGCTGGGCGTGCATGATCTGGTCGGCCTGCGGCGAGTCCTGCATGCCGAACTCGCCGAACGTGCTGATGTTCAGCCGGCCTCCGAAGACCGACTGGTAGAACTCCATCGCCTGGCGGGCGGAGCCGTCGAAGCGCAGGTACGGGTTGAGGCGAGTGGCCACCGGAATCGCTCCTTCGATGCAGACGGACCCGAATCCTCGCAAACCCTTGGCATACCTACAACTTGAACCTATTCCGTGACTCCCGAATCACCCTGAGCGACCTTGCCCGCGTACATGAGTGTGGCTTCCGGGGTGAGCGGGTGGAACGTTCCGGCGCGGACGTCGCGGTAAGCGCGTTCCAGCGGTGAACGCTTGAAGAACGACCGTCCACCCAGCACCTCCATCGCGATGTTCACGACCTCGATGGCCTCCACGACGGCCTGGCGCTTGGCCAGCATCACCGTGATGGTCGACTCGGCGTCGGCCGTGTAGTCGTCGCCCAGCTCCTCGATCGATCCCATCAGCGACCACCACGCGGTGCGCAGCTTGTAGTCCATCAAACCGATCTGCCGCACGGCGTTCTTCGACGTCGACCTCACGGCGACATCGCGCGCACCGGAGGCGATGCCGAAGTACGTCGCCCCGCACACCGGCGCGAAGTGCACGACCGCGGCGAACAGCGGTGCGCCGAACTCCCCGTACGGCCTGCGGGCCGCGATCTTCTCGGCGGGGATGAACACGTCCTCCAGCACCACGTCGTGGCTGGCCGTGCCGCGCATGCCGAGCGTGTCCCAGGTTTCCTCGATGCGCACGCCGTCGGCGTTCAGAGGTGCGCTGAAGTGCAGCACCTCCTCGCCGAGGACCGCGGACGTCGCCACGACGTTCGCGCGCGGCGACTGGCTGCAGAACGCCTTGCGCCCGCTCACCAGGAACCCGCCGTCGACAGCGGTCGCGGTCGTCGTCGGCCACAGCCAGTCCGAACCGCCACTGGTCGCGATGACCAGGCCTTCCGCCGCCACGCGCCGCAGCACGCCTTCCGCGTCGGGCGCGCCCTTGCGTCTGCGATAGGCCTGCATCAGCGTCAGATACAGGTGCATCGTGACGGCCAGCGCGGTCGCGCCGTCGTGCCGGGCGAGCTCGGCCTGCGCGTAGCAGACCTGGCGCATCGTCGCGCCGAGACCGCCCAGCTCCTCGGGTACGGCCAACGCCAGGTAGCCCTCCTCGCGCATGGCCTCGTAGGCCTCGGCCACGAACGTCGCGTCCCTGTCGTGCTCGGGCGCGTGGGCCGCCGCGATCGCTCCGATGCGTGCCGCCAGGTCGACGAACTTCACGTCGTCGTCCTTCGTGACGGTCGGGAACGTGCTGGTCACCCGCGGTGTTTCAAGAGTTGTCATGCGACAAAGCTAAGAACGCGCAAGCCCCGCAGGTAGTTCTGAAACTGAACCGGACGGCGGTAACGAAACACCCTTCCCGGCGGAGACTTTCCCTGTGAGGACGTATGCGCAGTACTGCCCGATCGTCCGCGCCGTCGAGGTGCTGGGCGACCGGTGGACGTTGCTGATCGTGCGGGACATGCTCATCGGTGCCTCGCGCTTCAACGAGCTCGCCCGCGGTCTGCCGGGGCTCTCCCGCGCGCTGCTGTCGAGGCGGCTCAGGCAGCTCGCGAACGCCGGGCTGGTCGTGCGCACCGGTGACGGCTACACGCTCACCTCCGCAGGGCAGGCGTTGCGGCCCTTGGTGTTCGGCCTCGCCGACTGGGGCGCGCGCTACGCGTTCGGCGACCCGCGGGCCGACGAGCTCGACCCCGAGGTGCTGATGTGGTGGATGCACGGCCGCATCGACACCGGCACGCTGAGCAAGCGCGCGAACATCGAGGTCCGCATCCACGACCGGCGCCGCACGTTCTGGCTCGTCATCGAACCCGGCGACGCCTCCGTTTGCTACACGGACCCCGGCCTGGACGTCGACGCGGTGCTGGCGTCCGACATCGCCACGCTCTACCGGATGTGGGAGGGCGAGGTGGAACTGCTCGACGCCGTGCGGGCCGGCTCGATCGAGCTGAGCGGCCCGCGCTGGGTCGTGCGCGGGTTGCCCGCGTGGCTGAAGCTCAGCCCCGTCGCCGAGGTCGTGCGCGCCGCACGTACCACCTGACCTGCGGACAAAAGTTTTTCAAGATTTTCTGGGCTGGTTTGTCGATCCGGCGTGGTGGCCGTTCGACGCATCAGTGGAAGGACACCACAGCCCAGGAGGAACCCGAGATGACCGCCACGACCGTCACCGCCGCCACCACGACCCGCAAGTTCGCCGTCGGCCGCTACGCCACGATCGTGACCCGCGTGCTCACCGGCCTGCTGTTCGCCACGACGGGCCTGAACGGGTTCCTGATGTTCATGCCCGCACCCGATCCCAGCGCGATGGCGCCGGCCGGGGTGGCGTTCAGCGGAGCCCTCTACGCCACCGGGTACATGCTGCAGCTCGCGTCCGGTGTGCAGCTGCTGTCCGGGATCCTGTTGCTGGTGGGGCGTTTCGTGCCGCTGGCGCTCACGATGCTGGCCCCGATGGTCGTGAACATCTTCCTGTTCCACGTGTTCCTGGAGCCCTCCGGCATCGTGACCGCGCTGATCGTGGTCGCCGCCGAGCTCGGCCTGGCGTGGGCGTACCGCGACAAGTTCCGCGGCGTGCTGCAGTACCGCTAGACCCTGCAAGCGAAATCCCCCGCCGGCCACGTGCCGGCGGGGGATTTTTCTTTGCGCGGCAGCGATTTCCGGGCCTCGGATGTCGAAACGGGACTGGCTGGTTCGACGTATGTGTAGAGGCCGAATCGTTGGAAGGGAACGGAAATGTCCACCACCCGCTGCGCAGGAGTCATCACGCGAGTGCTGGTCCGCAGCCGGTTCGCGCCCGCGGTTCTGACCGCTCTGAACATCCTGCTGGACACCAGCCACGTCGTCACCGCGCTGCTCGTCGCGCTGGCCGAGGTCGCCGTCGCGATCGGCTCGCAGCCTCGCTCCGACGGTCCTGGCTACCGCGCCACGAAGGCCGCCAGCAGCGCCTGCACCTCGTACACGTCGACGCCCTTGCCGAACTGCTTGGAGATCGGCACGTCGTGCGACGAGACCCAGATCTTGAGCTCCGCGTCCAGGTCGAAGTGACCGGCCGTCTCCACGGAGAACTGCGTGATCGCCTTGTACGGCACCGAGTGGTACTCGACCTTCTTGCCCGTCATGCCCTGCTTGTCGACCAGGATCAGCCGCCGGTCGGTGAACAGGAACGAGTCGCGCACCAGCTGGTACGCCGCGTGCAGCTGTTCCCCCTGCGCCAGCAGCCGCCCGAACTCCTTCGCGGCATCCCGCGGGTCGAGCTTCGACGCGTTCCCCATCATTCCGCTGAGAAGTCCCATACGTCCACGTTTACCAGGGTTTCCGAAAGCTTGTACTCGTGCAGGCCTTCTCTTGTCCGGGCGCTTCCGCGCGTTACCCGAAAGTGGTTGTCAACAGCCACTCGATCGGGATGAGGATGACGATGCGCAAGCAGCTTGTTGGGATTACCGCACTCGCTGGAGCTGCGCTGCTGGTGACCGGATGTGCCGGCAACGCCGCCGAGGTGCCGAAGTCGGACGTGAAGCCGACGACGGACCAGATCAAGGCGTTGTTCGCGGACTGGAACGCGGCCCTCGCGACGGGTGACGCCCAGAAGGTGGCCGACCACTACGCTCCGAACGCGGTCCTGCTGCCCACGGTGTCGAACCAGGTGCGGTCCACGCGCGCCGAGATCGTCGACTACTTCGAGCACTTCCTGCAGAACAAGCCGAGCGGCACCATCCTCGACTCGCACGTCGCCGTGCTCAACGCCGACGACGCGATCGACGCGGGCACGTACCGGTTCGCGCTCACCAAGGACGGCAAGCCGACCACTGTGGACGCCCGCTACACGTTCGTCTACGAGAAGATCGACGGCAAGTGGCTCATCGTGAACCACCACTCGTCGGCTATGCCGGAGACAGTCTGATCCGCACGCACAGCCCGCCGTTCGAAGCAGCGTCCAGGCTCACCGACCCGCCGTCGTCGGTGATGAGCTGCTTCACGATCGCGAGGCCGAGACCGGACCCGCCCTTGCCGGTCAGTCCCTGACCGCGCCAGAACCGGTCGAACGCCCGCGCCCGGTCCGCGTCCGCCAGTCCAGACCCGGAGTCGATGATCTCCAGCAGGCCGGGCCGGGTGGTGCGGACGAGGATCGTGCCGCCGTCCGGGGACACCTCCAGCGCGTTGGACAGCACGTTGTCCAGCACCTGCTCGAGGTGCCCCGGCGTGGCGAGCACGCGGATGTCGAACCCTTCGCTGACAAGGGAGATCGAGCGTTCGTCGGCCGCCGCGCGCCACGCGGTGAACCGTTCGGAGACGATGTCCAGCACCTGCACGGGTTCCGGGTGCGCGACGTTCGCCTCGGCCCTGGCCAGTGCGAGCAAACCGTTGACCAGCCGGGACATTCGGACGACCTCGGCCGTCGCCATCTCGACGTCCTCGCGGACGTGCGGGTCGTCGACGCCGTCCGCCACGTTGTCCAGCGACAGCCTGAGCGCGGTCAGCGGCGTCCTGAGCTGGTGGGAGGCGTCGCCGATGAACGCCCGCTGCGACCCGACCAGCGTGCCGATCGTCTCGGTCGCGGTGTTGAGCGTTCGTGCCAGCGTGCGGGTCTCGGGCGGCCCGGTCTCCTCGGCCCGCGCGGACAGGTCGCCGTCGCGCAGCCGGGTCGCCATCCCGGTCAGCTCTCTCAGCGGCCGGGTGACCCGGCGCGCCAGCCACAGCCCCAGGAACGCCGCCACGACCAGCACCCCGACCGCGAGCAACGCCCGGAAACCCCAGATGTACCAGAGCCGGTCGACGATGGGACCGTCCGGATAGGACAGCCGGATCGCGCCGACGACCGTCCCGTCCGGCTTCTTCGCCTGAACCGTGAGCTTCAACCCCTCGGAATCCCACTTCACGTCGTCGGGTTCCGGCCCCAGCACGTCGATCTGGCCCGGCGTCTGCCGTTCGTAGGCGTCGACCAGAGCGCTCAACGACCGGGTGTCGCCCGAGGCCAGCAGCAGCGCGGCGGTCTCGGCCTCGCGGCGCGCGGTGTTCTCCGCGTCCCCGTACAGCTGGTTGTTCAGCGTGAACGCCACCGGCACGGTGAACGCCGCGATCGCGATCGCGACCAGCAGCACGTAGCTCCAGACGAGTTGGCGGATCACGTGAGCACCAGCCGGAATCCCACGCCGCGCACGGTCTCCAGCGACGCCGCGTCACCGAGCTTGCGCCGCAGCACCCCCACGTGCACGTCGAGCGTCTTGGTGGGCCCGAACCAGTTCTCGTCCCACACCGCCTCCATGATCTGCTCGCGGGTGAACACCGCGCCCGGCTCCTCGGCGAGGAACACCAGCAGGTCGAACTCCTTCGGCGTCAGCTCCAGCTCGGCGCCGTCGAGGTGCACCCGCCGTCCGCGCCGGTCGATCCGCAACCTCCCGTGCTCCTCGGGCGGGGGTTCTTTCGCCGACGGCTGTACCCGGCGGAGAACCGCCCGCATCCGCGCCACGACCTCCCGCACCCCGAACGGCTTGGTCACGTAGTCGTCGGCGCCGATCTCCAGCCCGACCACCCGGTCGACCTCGTCGGACCGCGCGCTGATCACGATGATCGGCACGTCACCGCGCGCTCGCAGCTCGCGGCACACGTCCAGGCCGTCCATGTCCGGCAGCCCGAGGTCGACCAGCACGATGGCCGCCTCGTCGGTGTCGGCCAGCGCCTCGGCCCCGGTCTTGACCCACCGCACCTCGAAGCCGTAGCGGGACAGCCCGCGCGTGAGCGATTCCGCGATCGGCTCGTCGTCCTCCACCAGCAGCACCCGCATGGGCGCTGATCATTCCACTGAACGCGGCAGGGCGTTCCCCAGCCGGATACCGCTCCACCCGAGCGAGCTCGCGGTCACCTCGTCCCAGAACGGCCAGAGCGCCGGCAGCACCCGCAACCCGATGCCCGCCTCCTCGTGCAGCGCGAACAGGTCGCCGACCCGCTCGGCCGGTCCGAGCGGCACGACCGGCTCGACGGCGACGTGCGCGTTGTCCCCGAACGGCCGGAACACGCCTGCGGGCAACCGATACGCGTACAGCTCCGCCGTCCGCATCCGTTCCAGCCACCCGTACTCGATCGCGTGCACCCGTTCACCGCACCCCGGACCGATGATCCGTTCCTGATCAGCTCGGGTTGAACCGGCTGTCGTCCACGCCATCGCGCGCGGGCACTGCCGCGGAAACCAGTAGTCGGGGGAGCGGGCGTGATCGACCGCCCACACGTACTCCTCCGGTTGCCGAGCCGTGGCCGCCCGATGCGGCACGAACCGCGTGATCGACGGATCTTCGGAAAAGTGCAGTACCTGACCAGGTTCGGGCCGCATGTGGTCATACTGGCCCGCATGCGGAGGCTGACGCTCGCGGTTCTGCTCGTCCTCACCGGCTGCTCGTCGACCGGCGAGGACAACTCGACAGGCTTCACCGCCGTCGACCTCACGGCCGCCCCGGAAGCCCTGGCCGCGCACGGCGACATGCTCGTCATCGGCACCCGCCCGAGCGACCACCCGGAACTGGTCACCCGCACCAAGGACGGCGCGCTCGGCAACGCGCGCCTCACCCCCGCCACCCCGTACGGCAAGGAAGCCCACTGGTACGGGATCACCTCCGACGGCGCCACCATCACCGGTGTCGGCGGCGAACGCGGTGGCGCGCACGGCAACGTCCGGTGGAGCGCCTGGACCGGCGACACCCAGCAGATCGTCGAGAAGCCGCAGGCGTTCAGCACGTTCGGCGGCTACGGCGCGGGCGAGCTGATCGGCCCGGCCCGGACGCCTCAAGGCCCGCTGATCATCGGCACCTGGCAGAGCGACAAAGCGGGTCTCGACATCGCGGTGTGGACCTACGCGGCCGACACGTGGAGCCGTCAGCCGAGCGCCGGCACGGTCCTGGAGAGCTCGCAGGACCTTCTGCGCTTCCCGCTCGCCGTGGCGCAGAACGGCGACGGCGTTCTCGTCGCCGGCTGGCAGACCGGCAAGGGGACGGTCAGCGCCGCGGTCTGGCAGTTCGACGGCAAGACCTGGACCACCGCGGCGCTCCCGGACGGCGACGCCGCGCTGGCCGGCCGCTGCTGGGACGGCACCTGCCACGTCGTGGGCCGCAGCAAGGGCAAGCTCGCCTGGTGGACCGGGACCGGCCAGGACTGGAAGAAGCTCACCACCCCGGACATCCCGGTCACCGACGACCAGACCCTCGCCGCGCCCGTCCCGGTCAACGGCACTCCGACGCTGTTCATCGACCACGGCGGCGTCAAGCTCGTGTCCGAAAAGGACGAACGCCCGGCGAACGGCCCCAGCGGCGCGGTCACAGCAGCCGAGAAAGCGGGCGACCAGGTCTTCGTGATCGCCGGCGGCAGGCTCTGGCGCCTCACCTAGTCAGCAAGCCCCGCAACGCCTCCAGCCCGTCCAGCACGGCCTTGCGCTCAGCAGGAGAGGCGGCCTCCAGCGCCAGGGTGAGTCGTCCGTACGGCCCGTCCGCCAGGTCCTGGCGGTAGCGCTGCACCGGCTCGGTCACCTGCACGCGGGTGTAGCGGCGATCGTTCGTGTCCTGCTCCCGTGACACCAGCCCGCGCGCCTCCAGCCGGTCCACGATCCCGGACGTCGTGCTGTGCGAGAGGTTCAGCCGCCGCGCCAGCTCGGTCACCGTGGCCGGGCCCTCCGTCAGCAACGAGTGCACGGCGCCGACCTGGGGGGTCGTCAGCCCGCTGCGCGCGCGGTCGCCGGTCGGCTCCATCGACGTCGTCAGGAGCTCCTGCCGCAACGCGCGCAAATGCGCCATCACGGCCTCCGCGTCCCGGAAAGCGCTGTTGTCGACCATGGCCGGAGTGTACGTTGGATACGACGCGTCGTATGCGACGGATAAACGCGGGGGAGTAGAAAATGATCAAGCGAGTCGCCACGCCGGCGGGAGACCCGGCCTGGCTCGTCACCGACTACGACCAGGTCAGGACGCTGCTCGCGGACCGCAGGCTCGGCCGCGGCCACGCGGACCCGGACAACGCCCCGAAGTTCACCGACTCGGTGCTGCTGGGCAAACCGCACCAGGCGACAGAAGAAGAGGAGAACGAGCGGCACACCTGGATGCGCAGGATGCTCGCGCCGTCGTTCTCCGCCAGGAACATGGAGAAGCTCCGCCCGCGCATCAGGCACCTCGCCGACGGCCTCCTGGAAGAGCTCGTCCAGCAGCCCCAGCCGGCCGACTTCCACGAGGCCGTGTCGTTCAAGCTGCCCGTACTCGTGATCTGTGAACTTCTCGGCGTCCCGTACGAGGACCGCGAAACGTTCCGCCGCTGGTCAGAGGCAATGAGTCTGCTCAACAACCCGGAGAAATCCCAGCAGGGGTTCGCGAGCCTGTGGACGTACATGCGCGAACTCGTCGAACGGAAGAAGAAGGAGCCGGGCGACGACGTCATCTCCCGTCTGATCGAGGGGACACCACCGGGACAAGAAGAAGTGATCGCGCAGCTCAGCGCCGGTTTGCTGTTCGCGGGTCACGAAACGACCGTCGGTGCCATCGACAGGGGTGTCATGTTGCTGAGCCTCAACCCCGGCCAATGGGACGCACTCCGCGAAAACCCCGAAACAATCCCGGAGGCCGTGGAGGAGATCCTCCGGCACAGGTCACCGATCTCGACGGCACCTGAGGACACCGGCATGCCCAGGTACGCGATGGCCGACATCGACATCGACGGCACCACCATCCCGGCAGGCGACCTCGTCCTGCTCGGCATCGCCCAGGCCAACCGCGACGAGACCCGGTTCCCCGAGCCGGAAGCGTTCACCCCGCGCGACTCCAACCCGCACCTGACCTTCGGCCACGGCCCGAGGTTCTGCATCGGCGCGCCCCTCGCCAGGGTCGAGCTGACGGAGGTCTTCACGGCCCTCGTGACGCGGTTCGAGACGTTCGGCCTAGCGGTCGACGTGGCGCAGCTCACCCCTCGGACGGAGCAGCTGGTGGGCGGGGTGGCCCAGCTCCCGGTGCGCTGGACGGCCCCGTGACCTGGTCCGCATCGATGCAGTAACCGTGCACGTTCAAAGCGCTCCACAGCGTGATGCCCGACTTTTGATCACATTGCGCTGCTTGTCCCACATCTTCCGGTCATTGCATTCACCCGGATGCGTCATGGGCTGACAGAACTTCACGGTGAATACGGCGATCTGGACGCACAATGGTCACGCTTGGACACACAATTGCCGAGAGTCAACTGTTGATGTGGCTGTTCGGCCGTCCATTCCGCCACGCATGGGTGACTATGGCCCGGTCAGTGGGCCCCCGCCCTAATGGTGGGGGTGGGCGGCGGTCCGCCGGATCGGCGGTTAATCTCTTGCAACTCGTCCCACTGCAATCCAGTGCGCCGACGTCGCAACCACCGGGGAGAGGACTGAACACGGGTGGCCGGATTTTTGTTGCGGCGGTTGGTCAACTACGTGGTGCTCGCCCTCGTGGCGACGTTCCTCGCGTTCACGTTGGCCTCCGCCACCTTTGACCCGATCGGGGTGCTGCAGCAACGCAACCCACCGCCACCGGCGGCATCGATCGAGGCGAAGAAACGAGACCTGCACCTCGACCAGCCGATCCCGCAGCGGTTCGTGACCTGGATGAGCGGTGTGGTGAAGGGCGACTTCGGTCAGACGATCGTCGACCGCCCGATCACCGAGGAGCTGGGCCGGCGCATCGGCGTGAGCCTGCGGCTGTTCCTCCTCGGCATCACGCTCGGCATCGCGTTCGGCGTGCTGCTCGGCGTGGTGAGCGCGATCAGGCAGTACAAGTTCAGCGACTACTTCGCGACCCTGTTCTCCTTCATATTGCTGTCGACGCCGGTCTTCGTGCTGGGCACGTTGCTCAAGATGGGCGCGCAGGGCGTCAACGACTCGATCGGCACCAACGTGCTGATCTTCGTCGGCGAGGAGACACCGAACTTCCAGGGCAACTGGTTCGAGCACCTCGGCGACCGCATGCAGCACCTCATCGTGCCGACGCTCGCGATCGCGCTCGGCCAGATCGCCTACTACAGCCGCTACCAGCGCTCGTCGATGCTCGACGTGCTCGGCAGCGACTTCCTGCGCACCGCGCAGGCGAAGGGGTTGACCCGCCGCAAGGCGCTGATGAAGCACGGCCTGCGCACCGCGCTGATCCCGATGGCGACGCTGTTCGCGTTCGGCTTCGGCCTGCTGGTGGTCGGCGGCACCTTCACCGAGCGGATCTTCGGCTGGTTCGGCATGGGTGACTGGCTGGTCACCGGCATCTCGGCGCAGGACACGAACATCACGGCCACGGTGACGCTGTTCGTCGCGGTGTGCGTGCTGTTCTCCGGCTGGCTCGCCGACGTGCTGTACGCCGCGCTCGACCCCCGAATCCGTGTGAACTAGGCAAGGTGACGACGACGTGACCGTGATCCTCAACGAGGGCGACTCCGCGGGAACCACCGGCGCCGCCTCGGGCAGCCCCGTCGACGCCGCGCCCGAACCGGGCAAGGCGATGACGCGTGGCCGGCTGGTGTTCATCCGCTTCATGCGCAACAAGCTCGCGCTGGTGGGCCTGGCCCTCATCGTGCTGATGTACCTGCTGGCGTTCCTCGGACCGCTGCTCACCCACTGGAGCTACGAGGACCGCGACTACACCGCGTTCCTCGAACCGCCCTACTCCGAGCACATCTTCGGCACCGACAAGATCGGCACGGACATGTTCGCGCTCACCATGCGCGGACTGCAGAAGTCGCTGATCATCGGTCTGCTGGTGGCGCTGAT
This sequence comes from Pseudonocardiales bacterium, assembly GCA_032230575.1. Lineage (GTDB taxonomy): Bacteria > Actinomycetota > Actinomycetes > Mycobacteriales > Pseudonocardiaceae > Lentzea. Next base: position 19,461 of record JAVXWK010000309.1, read on the forward strand.
CTCGACCACGGTGGCCGCGATCGTCGGTGCGGCCGCCGGCTACTTCCTCGGTGTCGCCGACAAGGCGCTCATGTGGGTGGTCGACCTGCTTCTCGTGTTGCCGTCCTTCCTGATCATCGCCATCCTCAGCCCGTGGTTCCGGGGCAAGTCGTGGTTCCTGCTGGTGGTCATGCTCGCGGCCTTCCAGTGGATGATCACCGCGCGCATCGTGCGCGGTATGACGCTGACGCTGAAAGAACGCGAGTTCGTGAAGGCGGCCAAGTTCATGGGCCAGCCGGCGCGCAGGATCATCGCCAAGCACATCGTGCCCAACATGGCGTCGCTGCTGATCATCGACGCCACCATCAACGTCGGTTCCGCGGTGCTCGCCGAGACCGGTCTGAGCTACTTCGGTTTCGGCGTGCAGTCGCCCGACGTCTCGCTCGGCACGCTGATCGGCGGCAACGCCGAGTCCGCGACGACCTTCCCCTGGCTGTTCCTGTTCCCGGCGGGCT
>JAVXWK010000602.1:0-3885 GCA_032230575.1 Pseudonocardiales bacterium
GTGTCGGGTCCGGTGCGGCAGTGGGCAGGCTCGGTTCTGACTCGTCCGCGGGTGTCTCGTCGCGGTGCGTCGGCCCCAGCTGGTCTTCAAGAATGCTGTCGATGTTGTCGGAGGTCGTGCGCGGCACCCGGACGGGCAGCTGGACGAGCTTGCGCAGGAACGTCCAGCCAGGACTCGGGTCGTCGGGGTGCGTGACGACCTTGGCGTCGGCCAGCTCCTTGTACGCGTGGTCGATGTGCGAGGCGACGACGATCGGGTCGAGTCCGAGCACGAACCTGGTACGGCGAAAGGTGTCCGACAGGAACACGTTGATCGCCTCGAACACCTCCGCCGTCGTGCGGGGCGTGCAGCGGTCGAGGTCGTCGATCATCACGACGAGCTGCAGGTCGAGGCGGGCGAGGTCGGTCAGCAGCTCGGCGATGTCGTGCTGCACCAGGTACAGGTAGCCGCTGCGAGCCCGGTAGTAGGGGTCGCGGACGGCGGGGTCGGTCGGCTCGCTCAACGTCGGCCCGGCGAAGAGTTCGCCTGGGAGGTAACGGGAGGCGGGCGTGCGGTAGTAGCGCCACAGGGTCTGCCCGATGCCGAACACCAACGGCGCCGCGGGGATCGCGATGAGCCACCACGACGGCGCGGTGAGCTTGCTGACCGCGGCCAGCAGGGACACGCCGAAGCCGAGCACGCCGAGTGCGAGGAACGGCGACAGGATGCGCTTGCGCAGCTCGCGCAGGACGTGGCGGCGGTCGATGCGGTCGACGTTGCGAGTGAACCAGTGGCGTTCGCGCGCGGCACGGTTCTCGCCGTACATCGCCTTCATGGCCGTGTCCGTGATGGCTCGGGCGAGACCGGCCCAGACCTGTTCACTCGACTGGTGCCGCCACGGGTTGAACCCGGCGACCACCGCGGTCTGCGGCTTCAAGTCCTCTGTGGAGGCCTGTCGCCGGTCGACGCGCAGCAACCGGTCGGCCTCCGCGACCGTGAGCGGACCAGTGGACGCGCCGGCCGGTTCCGGCATCGGCAGCTCTTTCTTGACCAACTCCATGAGTGAGCTCTTTCCGGAGCCCCACGGGCCTTCGACGGTGAGCACGGTCGGCCCCTCGTCCTTCGGGTCCGGCTTGAGCGCCTCGGCGATCGTGTTGATGAACGCCTGCCGGTTCAGCAGGTCGACCTCGGCCGCGCGGTCGCTGAAGCCGCGGATCTGCACCTGCTCGGTTCGCTGACGGGGCGCCGGCGCGGGCAGCTGCGGATCCCAGATGTGCAGTACACCCGCGGAGCCGCCGGACACGATCCGCAGCCGGCGATCGGTGGCGATGTACCAAGCCAGCGCCGTCGTCTCGTCCACCGGAAACGCGATGCGGACCTGCTCTCCGGTTTCGGCGTTCCAGAACCGGATGCTGCCGCCGCGGCTCGAGGACACGAGCATCGGACCAGGAACCGCCATCAGCATGCTGATCGGTGTCGTGTGCCCACTCCAGTTGACCACACGTTTGGAGCTGGGCCTGAGTACCCGGATGTCGGAACCATCGATCTCGAAGATCGTGTCCTCGATGGCGAGCCTGCGTCCGTACAGCCTGAACCACTCGGGAGGAGGCATGAGCGGTTCGGACCTCTGCCCGGTCTCCGGGTCGACGACGACCGCGAAGTCCTTCGTGGAGACGAGCAGGCGGACGCCTCCGGGACCCGTGCCGTCGAGTTCCAGATCGGCGATCGGCGCGCTGATGGGGAACTCGTTCTCCAGCACGGCCTCGTGACGTTCCGCTGAGCTCACGCCTGGGAAGGTACCGAGTTTCGTTTCCAGGAGGTTTCTGTCCGGTCGGACTAGTGCGGAATTGCCCTGAACAGGGTGAAGATGTGGACCATGGAACGCCGAGCCCGCACCTCAGGACTGCGCCGCAGCCGCACGGTCACCACGCCGAGGCTCGGTGAGCTGTTCAACGGCTATCTCAACCCCCAACGTCCGCACGCCGACGCCTACGACGAGATGTTCTCCACCGACAACGGGGTGCGGTCCGCTTACCGCGCGCTGTACGAGTCGGTGGCTCCGTCGCAGGTCAACGAGCTGAACGCGCGCTCCGAAGCGCTGGGACGAGCCTTCGTCGACCAGGGCATCACGTTCTCCCTGTCGGGTCAGGAGCGGCCGTTTCCGCTCGACCTGATTCCGCGGATCATCACCGCGAGCGAGTGGTCGAAGCTCGAGAAGGGCATCGTGCAGCGGGTGCGGGCGCTGGAGTTGTTCCTCGCGGACATCTACGGCGACGCGCAGATCGTCCGGGATGGAGTGTTGCCGCGGCGTCTCATCACGAGCTGCGACCACTTCCACCGGGAGGCGGCGCTCATCAACCCGCCGAACGGGGTGCGCATTCACGTTGCGGGTGTGGACCTCGTGCGGGACGAGCAGGGCGTCTTCCGGGTGCTTGAGGACAATCTGCGGTGCCCGAGTGGTGTTTCCTACGTCATGGAGAACCGCAGGACGATGGCGCGGGTGTTCCCGGACCTGTTCGCGCGGCATCGGGTGCGGGCCGTGGGTGATTACGCCGTGCATCTGCTCAGAGCTCTCAGGAACGCGGCGGCGCCCAACGCGGCCGATCCGAACGTTGTCGTGCTGACGCCGGGGCTCGCGAACTCCGCCTACTTCGAGCACTCGCTGCTCGCGCGGCAGATGGGTGTGGAGCTGGTCGAGGGGCGGGATCTGTTCTGCCGTGACAACTTCGTGTACCTCAGGACGACCGAGGGGGAGCGGCAGGTCGACGTCATCTACCGGCGGATCGACGACGACTTCTTGGACCCGGTGCATTTCCGGCCGGACTCGGTGCTGGGGATCGCGGGGCTGTTGAACGCGGCGCGGGCGGGCAACGTCGTGGTGGCCAACGCGGTCGGCAACGGGGTGGCGGACGACAAGCTCGTCTACACGTACCTGCCGGAGATCGTGCAGTACTACCTCAACGAGAAGCCGTTGCTGCCCAACGTGGACACGTTCCGGTGCTGGTTGCAGGACGAGCGGACGCACGTGTTCGACAAGCTCGACGAGCTCGTGGTGAAGCCGGTCGAGGGATCTGGCGGGTACGGGATCGTGTTCGGGCCGGAGGCGTCGGCCAAGGAGCTGAACTCGTTGCGGAAGCGGATCCGGAGCAACCCGCGCGGGTGGATCGCGCAACCCGTGGTGCAGCTGAGCACCGTGCCGACGAAGGTCGGCGACAAGCTGGCGCCGCGGCACGTCGACCTGCGGCCGTTCGCGGTGAACGACGGGAACTTCATCTTCGTGCTGCCGGGTGGGCTCACGCGGGTGGCGCTGCCGGAGGGCAGTTTGATCGTCAACTCGTCGCAAGGGGGCGGGTCCAAGGACACGTGGGTGCTGGCGCCCAAGTCGTCGACGCAGGAACGTGAGCTGGCCGAACCCGGGCTCGCTGGAACGTCCACGATGGAGGCCGCGGCGGCCGAGCAGGGGCCGGAGCTGACCAGTTCCCAGCAACAGCAACAACAGCAGCAGTAGGGAGGCGCGCGAAATGCTGGCACGCAACGCGGAGTCGCTGTACTGGATCGGCCGCTACGTAGAACGGGCGGACGACACGGCGCGCATCCTGGACGTCTCGGTCCATCAGCTGCTCGAGGACGCGACGGTGGATCCGGACGCGACCTCACGGCAGCTGCTGACGGTTCTGGGGATCACGCCTCCTGTCGGGGCGGACCAGTTCGACGTGTGGTCGTTGACGGAACTGGTGGCGTACAACAAGGACAACCCCAGTTCGATCGTGGCGTCGGTGAACAGCGCGCGAGAGAACACGCGGGGTGCGCGCGAGGTCGTGTCGACCGAGATGTGGGAGTGCCTCAACGCGATGTGGAACGCCGTTGCTGAACGGCAGACCTACGCGCGGACGATGGGGCCGCACG
>JAVXWK010000628.1:0-10925 GCA_032230575.1 Pseudonocardiales bacterium
TCGGAGAGCCACCGCGCGTTACCCATGGTTGGGCAGATTAGTTGGTGTAGAGCTGCGAGACCGGGACAACCTGCTGGTTTTGGTTCGGGGAAGTCCACAGGAGCTTGAAGTGGGCCTCACCGGTCCTCTCCGCGTAGTCGACCTTGATCGCGTACTTCTTCCCGGCCTGCAAGGCGATCGTGCCCTTGTCGATTCGCGCCTGGTGAGCCGCGGAGGCGTCGATCACGAGCTTGCCGTCGATCCACACCTTCGCGATCTCGTCGGACACCGCGAGGAACGTGTAGGTGTCGCTGAACCTCGGCTGCACGAAGCCGGTCCAGCGCGCGGAGAAGTTGTCGCCGCCGTCGAAGCGCCACGCGAAGTTCAGCGACTTGTCCGTGGTCGTGGTGGGCGTGCCGGTCCAGTTGTTCGACGGGAAGTACTGGGCTTTCAGGCCGTTCCCGGTTCCCGGCGGGGCTGCCTGCTCTCCGCGAACTGTCAGCTCGATCACGGTGGCGACGTCGTTCGTCTTGGCACCACTGGGTTTCACGTCGTAACCGTCACCTGCCTTCGTGACGGTGACGGCCTGCGGGCTGTTCAGGACGCGCGCCGACGTGACGTCGAACTGTTCGAGAACCTTGAGGTGCAAGGAGTTCGACCAGTCGTAGACGCTGAGGTAGAGCTTGTCGCCCTTGCGCGACACGGCACCCCAGGACGGATCCTCGACCCACAGCGCTGCCTGAGCGCCGTAGACCGCGTCACCGTGCTGGGCGAGCCAGGAACCCATGGCGCGCAAGCGATCCGACTCCGGCGCGGGGATGCGGCCGAGCTTGTCCGGGCCGACGTTGAGCAGGTAGTTGCCGCTGCGCGAGGCGATGTCGACGAGGTTGCGGGTGAGAGTGGTGGCGCTCTTGAAGTTCTTGTCCCACTTGGCGAATCCCCACTTCGAGGGGATCGTCATGCAGGACTCCCAGAGCTGGCCGTCGATCGGCGCGGACGGGAAGGTCTGCTCGGGAGTGCCGAAGTCACCGTCGACGACACGGCGTTCCTTGACGCCCGGCGCGCGCTTGGAGATCCGGTTGTTGATGAGCAGATTTGGATCCTTGGCCTTGAGGAACGTCTCCAGCTCCGCGCCGTCCTGCTTGGTCCACGGGTTCGGCGGGCTGTCGGTGTCCCAGTCGCCGTCGAACCACAGCAGCGCCGGGTCGTAGTTGTCGATCAACTCGGTGAGCTGGGCGCGCATGCGGGCCTTGTAGCGCGCGAAGTTCTGCGTCGAACGCGCGTCCGGGTCGTGCCAGTCCCAGGTCGAGTAGTAGAGGCCGAACTTGATGCCCTGACGGTCGGCTTCGGCCTTGAGCTCGGCCAGGACGTCGCGCTTCCTGTCGAACGCCGAGTGGTCGCGCAGGTTCCACTTGTTGACCTTCGTGGGCCACATCGCGTAGCCGTCGTGGTGCTTCGACGTGATGACGATGTACTTCTGCCCTGCCGCTTTGGCCGTGTCGACGACGGCTTTCGCGGAGAACTGGGCCGGGTTGAAGGACTTCACCAGCCGCTCGTAGTCGGCGGTCGGGACCTTGCACTTGTTCATGATCCACTCGGCGTCCTGACAGATGGACCCGTCGGACCTCTTGTACTCGCCCTCGAGCTGCGAGTAGCCGCCGAAGTGGATGAACATGCCGAAGCGGGCGTCCTGGAACCACTGCGCGCGGGGCGACGTGAACGGGTCGTCCACCGCGTGATTCGGGCCAGGACCTGCCAAAGGCAGCACCGCCAGCAGCGCTGCGACCAGCGCGTGGAGCATCGGACTCCTCCTCCAAGCTCATGGCGGCACCATGAGCTTGGAGGAAGAGAGATCCGATGTCTAGATGCCTGGCTCTTCGCCGTGCTTGATGACTGGTTCCGACTGGACCGTCGCGGAGCCCGTCTTGGCAAGCACCGAGTTGCGGCGGCTGTAGGCGAAGTAGACGACGACGCCGAGCACCATCCACACGAGGAACCGGACCCAGGTGAGCGCGGTCAGGTTCAGCATCAGCCACAGGCAGGCCAGGATCGCGAGGATCGGCACCAGCGGCACGAGCGGCACGCGGAAGCCGCGCGACAGGTCCGGCCGGGTCTTGCGCAGCACCAGCACACCCCCGGAGACGAGGATGAACGCGAACAGCGTGCCGACGTTCACCATCTCTTCGAGCTTGCCGGCCGGGAAGAAGCCCGCCGCGATCGAGACCAGCACACCGATGATGATCGTGATCCGCGTCGGCGTGCCGTGGCTGCCGGTCTTCGCCAGCTTGCGCGGCAGCAGTCCGTCACGTGACATCGCGAACAGCACCCGGCTCTGGCCGAGCATGAGCACCATGACGACCGTGGTGAGACCGGCGAGCGCGCCGACCGAGATCACCGTCGCCGCCCAGTCGACCCCGTTGTCCCGGAACGCACTGGCGAGCGTCGCGCGCGTGCCGTCCGGCTGCGTCGCGAGCTTCTTGTACGGCACCATGCCGGTGATCACCAGCGTCACGGCCACGTACAGCACGGTGACGATCGCCAGTGACCCGAGGATGCCCCGCGGCACAGCCTTCTGCGGGTTCTTGGTCTCCTCCGCCGTGGTCGCCACGACGTCGAACCCGATGAACGCGAAGAAGACGATCGAAGCGGCCGCCAGCATGCCGAGCACGCCGTACGTGCTGCCCGAGTAACCGGTGATCAGCGAGAACAGCGACTGCTCGATGCCGGTGTGCGCGGCCGGACCGGCTTCGGCGGCCGGCGGGATGAACGGCTGGTAGTTCTCGGCCTTGATGTAGCCGATGCCGAGCACGATCACCAGCAGCACCACCGCGACCTTGATGGCCGTGATGACCGCGCTGACCCGCGAGCTCAGCTTCGTGCCCACGACCAGCAGGACCGTCAGCACCGCGACGAGCAGCACCGCGCCCCAGTCGAACTTGAAGCTCCCGCCCACCTCGGTCTTCACGTCGATGCCCATGAGCCCGAGCGTCGTCTGCAGGTACGCGGACCAGCCCTTGGCCACCGCCGCCGACCCGACCGCGAATTCCAGCACCAGGTCCCAGCCGATGATCCAGGCCGCGAACTCGCCGAACGTCGCGTAGGAGAACGTGTACGCGGAGCCCGCCACCGGCACCGTGGACGCGAACTCGGCGTAACACAACGCCGCCAGCGCACACGCGATCGCCGCGAGCACGAAGGACAGCGAGACCGACGGGCCCGCGATGTTGCCCGCGGTGCTCGCCGTGAGAGTGAAGATGCCGGCACCGATCACGACCGCGACACCGAAGACCGTGAGGTCCCAGGCCGTCAGGTCCCGGCGGAGCTTGGTGTCCGGCTCGTCGGTGTCAGCGATCGACTGCTCGATCGACTTGGTGCGCCACAACCCGTTCCCCGGCACGGTGCCATACCTCCTTGATGTACCTATTCGGCCCACCCTAGAGGTATCCGGCATGTGGAATCCCCAGGCAGCGCTCAAGGCTGCCCGAAAAACGATGAAAGGAACCTTCATCCACGTCAGGTGGATGAAGGTTCCCTTCATCGAGAACAGACTCAGGAGCTGGTGACCGTGGAGCGGTCCAGGTCGGGCTCCAAGTAGATGAGGCGGGCGTGCGGCACCTTGTTCCGCACCCGCTGCTCAGCGTCGTTTATGGCCTGAGCCACCTCGTCCAGCGGCAGCTGCGGCTCCAGCGCGATCTTCGCCGCGACCAGCAGCTCCTCCGGGCCGATGTACTGCGTCTTGATGTGGATGACCCGCTGGACCTTGCCGGCCGCGAGCTCGTTGCAGATCGTGTCGAGATCGGCGTCCGAGGCGCCCTCGCCGATCAGCAGCGACTTCATCTCGATGATCAGGATGACCGCGATGACGCCCAGCAGCACACCGATGGCGATGGTGCCGAGCGCGTCGAACACCGGGTCACCGGTCAGCGTCGTGAGGCCGACACCCAGCAGGGCCAGCACCAGGCCGAGCAGCGCGCCGGCGTCCTCCAGCAGCACGACCGGCAGCTCCGGCGTGCGGGACTGGCGGATGAAGCCCCACCAGCTGACGTCGCCCTTGATCTTCTTCGACTCGCTGATGGCGGTCATGAAGCTGTAGGTCTCGAGGCCGATCGCCACGACGAGGATCGCGACCGCGACGAGCGGGTTGTCCAGCGCCGCGGGTGCCTGCAGCTTGTGGATGCCCTCGTACAGCGCGAAGACCGAGCCGAGGCTGAACAGCATCAGGGCGACCACGAACGACCAGAAGTACCGGTCCCGGCCGAAACCGAACGGGTGCAGCCTGGTGGCCTGGCGCTGGGCCGTCTTCTGGCCGAGCAGCAGCAGGCCCTGGTTGGAGGTGTCCGCGACCGAGTGCACCGCCTCGGCGAGCATCGATGACGACCCGGTGATCGCGAAGCCGATGAACTTGGCCACCGCGATACCCGCGTTCGCCGCCAACGCCGCGATGATGGCCTTGGTCCCGCCCCCTGCTGACACGCCTGTCTCCTCGCAACCAGTCCTGGCCAAAGCACGTCCGCTTTGTCCGGTCGTGAACCTTAGTCGTTCCCGGCCGTGGCGCGGAAAAGTTGAGCGGATTCAACACCATCCGGTCGGACGATCACCGCTGGGTCCGACGCGGGCAGCCACACGGACTCGCCGCGCGCCAACCGGACCTCGTCCCCGCGGGCGTTGGAGAGCACCGCCGCGCCGGCAGTGCAGATCAGGATCTGCGGGCCGTCGTGGTTGATCCGCGCCTCGCCGGTGAGGTCCAGGCGCGACAGCTCGAACTCCGGCGCGGGCGTGCGGTACACGCGGACACCCGGCGAGACCTCCTCACCGGTCGACACCGGCATGTCGCCGCACGTGAAGTCCAGCACGCGCAACAACTCCGGCACGTCGACGTGCTTCGGCGTGAGGCCGCAGCGCAGGACGTTGTCCGAGTTCGCCAGGATCTCGATGCCGGTGCCGCGCAGGTACGCGTGCAGGTTGCCGGCGGGCAGGTGGATGGCCTCGCCGGGCTGCAGCACGATGCGGTTCAGCAGCAACGCCGCGAGTACGCCCGCGTCGCCGGGATAGGACTCGCCGAGCTCCAGGACCGTGCGGCATTCGAGGTCGAACTCACCGTGTTCCTTGACGTGCAGCACGCACGCGTCGAGGACCTGCGGCAACAACGACGACAGCGAGGTCTGCGGCAGCGTGATCAGCATCGTGAACAACGCGCGCAGGCCCGACGAGTCCGGCTGCGCGACCAGCATCTCGGTGTAGGGCGAGAGTGCGGGCGCGTCCAGGGTGTGGAGCAACGAGACGGTTCGCGACGGCTCGCGGAAACCCGCCAGCGCGTGGAACTCGGTCAGCGCGCAGATCAGTTCCGGCTTGGCGGCCGGGTCCTTGTAGTTGCGGACGGCGGCATCGCGCGGCACACCGGCGCGTTCCTCGGCGGCGAAGCCCTCCGCCGCCTGGAAAGCGGACGGATGTGCCTGCAGGCTCAGGGCTTCCTCGGCGGCGAGCACCTTGAGCAGGAACGGAAGCCTGCTGCCCCACCGCTCGGAAACGCGCGTGCCCAGCTGGCCGTCCGGGTCCTGCGACAACAGCTCGAGCAACGAGCGCTGCACGCCGTCCGCGCCGGTCACGCGGGACGGGTCGCCGGGATGGGCGCCCATCCACAGTTCTGCCTCGGGATGGGGTGCGGGCACCTCCTTCCCGAGCAGCTCGGCGATGGCCGTGCGCGAGCCCCACGCGTACGGCCTTACCGCGTTGTGCAGCAGGTCCACTTCTAAGTCAGCTCCCAAATCAGTACGGGTTGCCGCCGAGAGTTCCGGCGGCGAGCCCGAGGTACAGCGCGGCCAGTTCGAAGCGGAGCGCGAGCAGCGCGGCACTGACCGCGTCGCCTCCCGCCACCTCGACGGCCGGTTCCAAGACGTCGGCTCCCGGCAACGCGTCCTCGGCGGCGTGCCGAACAGCATCGGCCACCGGGCCCTGGCGCACGGCCAGCAACAGCACGCGCACGAGTCCACTGCCCGGCTCGTCGTCCGGGTCGGCGAAGAGATCCGCGCCGGAAGTCCCCTGCACCGCGCGGCGGTGCAGCACCGGGCGGGTCAGCGCCTGCGGATATCCGGTGACGTCGCAGGCTACCCCGGCGAACGCCGCCAGCACGCCCGCGCCGTGCACGCCCACCGACGTGGCGACCTCGTCGAGGCCCCACAGCAGCGGCGTGCGGTCGGCGACGCGCAGCGCCAGCGACTTCGCCGGGTTCACGAACGACTCGTGCATCGGGTGGTCGCGCTCGGCCTCGCGGTCGAGCTCGTCGGCGACCAGCCCCACGTCGACCTTGAGCAGGCCCAGCGAGTTCAGCACCACGAGCCATGCGGCGAGCGCACGGTGGAAGCTGAAGCCGGGCGGCACGTCGACGCGCGGCGGCAGCAGCACGGCCTGGCCTGCGGCGGCAGCGGCGACCGGACCGGAGTCCGGCGCCGTCAGCAAAGTCCGCGCGCCACGGCGGGAAGCGCGGTCGATCGACTCGGCCAGCACCCGGTCACCGGGGTCCTCGGTGTGCGCGAGCACCACGTCGAGCGCACCGACCCACGGCGGCACCTCGTCGGCCACCACGATCGGAACCGAGCAGCCGGGGCCGAGCAACGCCATGACGACGCCTGCCACCGCGACCGAGTGGCCGGGCCTCGTGACCAGCACGACCGCGCGCGGGCGTTCGGAGAAGATGCGCTCCACCCCCGCCTCGGCCGCGGCCTCGGCGGTGGAACGGACCTGTGCCCCAGCCCGCGCGGCAGCCCGCAGCCAACCACCGGTGTCGGTGTCGGCGAGGCGGCCAGGGTCGTCGAGCAGCGTGTCGTCGAGCACCGGATCACCCAGCCGCGGGCGGCTCGATCGCCTCGTCCAGCAGCAGCACCGGAATGCCGTCGCGCACCGGGAACGAACGGCCGCACGCGGTGCACGTGAGGAAGTCCGCCTCCGGGTCTTCAACGGTTCCGAGCTGCAGCGGCGCGTGCTCGGGGCACGGGCAGGCGAGGATTTCCAGCAACTGCTCTTCGAGCTTGACGGCCACGGTGTTCTCCTCAGGCCCGCACGATCGCGAGGACCTCGTCGCTCAGCGCGACGACGGCCTCGGGGGTGGCGGCTTCGACGTTCAGGCGCAGGAGCGGCTCGGTGTTCGAGGCACGCAGGTTGAACCACGACCCGTCCGCCAGCTCGACGGTGAGACCGTCCAGCTCGTCGATCGTGACGCCGTCCTTGGAGCCGTACGCGTCCTTGATGGCAGCGATCCGGCCCGCCTGGTCGGCAACCGTGGAGTTGATCTCACCGGATTCGGCGTAGCGGTTGTAGACCTCGGTCAGCTTCGACAGCGGACCGTCCTGCTCACCGAGCGCGGCCAGCACGTGCAGCGCGGCCAGCATGCCGGTGTCGGCACGCCAGAAGTCGCGGAAGTAGTAGTGCGCCGAGTGCTCGCCGCCGAAGATGGCGCCGGTCTTGGCCATCTCCTCCTTGATGAACGAGTGGCCGACGCGCGTGCGCACGGGCTGGCCGCCGTGCTCGCGGACGATCTCCGGCACCGCGTGCGAGGTGATCAGGTTGTGGATGATCGTGCCGCCGGGGTCCTTCGCCAGCTCGCGCACCGCGACCAGCGCCGTGATGGCGGACGGGCTGACCGGGTCGCCGTTCTCGTCCACCACGAAGCAGCGGTCCGCGTCGCCGTCGAACGCGACACCCGCGTCCGCACCCTCGGCCTTCGTGCGGGCCTGCAGGTCGACGATGTTCTTGGGGTCGAGCGGGTTCGCCTCGTGGTTCGGGAAGCTGCCGTCGAGCTCGAAGTACATGGGGACGACCTCGATGGGCAGGCCCTCGAAGACCTGCGGCACCGTGTAGCCGCCCATGCCGTTGCCCGCGTCCACGACGATCTTGAGCGGGCGGATGCTCCTCAGGTCGACCAGGTTGTTGAGGTACGCCGCGTAGTCGACGAGCATGTTGCGCTCCTCGAACGTGCCGGGCTCGACACCCTCCGCGTCCGGGACCTGGTTCTCGGCGTCCTGGCGGATCTGCCCGAGACCGGTGTCCTGACCGACCGGCGCGGCACCCGCGCGGCACATCTTGATGCCGTTGTACTGCGCCGGGTTGTGGCTCGCGGTGAACATCGCGCCGGGCAGGTCGAGCTTGCCGGACGCGAAGTACAGCATGTCCGTGCTGGCCAGACCGATGCTGATGACGTTCACGCCCTGCGCCTGAGCGCCCTCGGCGAACGCCCTGCTCAGCCCTGGCGAGGAGTCGCGCATGTCGTGACCGATCACAATGGTCGGTCCACCGACCAGGCGCGCGAAGGCGGCGCCGAAGTCGCGGACCAAGCCGGCGTCCAGCTGCTCGCCGACCACCCCACGGATGTCGTACGCCTTGACGATGCCGGACAGGTCACGCACGCCGCACACTCCCGAAACTCGCTCTTGACGGCTACTGCCCGGCAGCCTACCGGCGAGCGGATCAGCGACGCGTGTGGTCGCTCAGTCCTCGTGCGGATCAGGCAATACCCGCAGGTGACCGCGCCGCTGAGTGCCCAACGGCACATCCGGCATCTTCGGGGTCACATCAGCCCGCCCAGCCTCACGCACGGCCTCGGCCAGGGCCGTCAGGTCGTCCACAGTCGGCTCGGGCGCCGCGAACTCACCCTGATGCCTGACGACCTCCCACCCGCGCGGCGCCGTGAGCCGCAACGCGTGCTCCTCGCACAGGTCGTAGCTGTGCGGTTCGGAGTACGTGGCGAGCGGTCCGACGACTGCGGTGGAGTCCGCATAGGCGTAGGTGAGCGTGGCGACAGCCGGGTTAGCACACCCGGTTCGCGAGCACCGTCTCACGCTCCGCACGATCGGGGACGATAGCGCGTCCACGCGAGCCTGTGTGTGAGGCACGCTGTGTTTGCTCGCGCGGCACAGCAACTAGGCTGCTCGGTTGTGGTGATGGCACGGGGTTCACGTCGGCAGGACAGCCCACGCAGGCGCAACCGAGACCGACACGGTCGAGGCCTGCGCGGCCCGCTGTACCCGGCCACGCTCCCAGCGGCCCGCTCCCGCGCGGAACGGTTCGACGCCCTGGTCATCGAGGCCCTCGAACCGATCGAGGCCCGCTGGCGCACCGAACTCACTCAACTCGACGTGGCCGTGGACGACGTCCCGGACGTCCAGGTCGAGGGCGAGGACGGCGTGGTCGAGGACGGCAACGTCCCTCTGGCCCGCCTGCTCCCCACAGGCTCCGACAACCGGGCCCGAATCGTGCTCTACCGCCGCCCCCTGGAGGCGCGCGCGAAGGACGGCGCGGACCTGGCCGACCTGGTGCACGACGTACTCGTGGAGCAGGTGGCGAACTACCTGGGCCTCGACCCCGACGTCATCGACGAGGGCTGAGACCCCTCTCACACCGCTGTCGGCGGTACTTGCGGACGCCATCTCAGCCGCGGCGCCGAGAAGGAATCGCGGTCAGGATCGTGAACAAGGCCGCCGCGGCCTGAGCCAGCAGCAGGAAGTCGCGGAGCGTGGTCGACATCTCGACCCGGACCTCGGCCGCGTCCCCCGGCAACGGCACCCCCAACAGGTGCCCCCAGGCCCGCACGACCGGCACCTGCACCCCGTCCACGGTGACCACCCACCCCGGCACGTCCTCGGCGGCCAGTACGAGCACCCGCCCGTCCCCACCAGCAGAAACCCGCACCGCAACCTCGGGCAACGACACGTTGACCGGCGAGACCCCGGCAGCAGCCAGCTCAGCGGGCGGCTCCCCGCCGGTCCGGGCCCGGCGAGCAAGATCAGGCCCGAGCAGCACCCCCGTATCCGCAGCGAGTCGAAGCCGCAGAACCGGCCGCCCGTCAGAAGCAGCAGGCGCCACGGACACCAGCTCCCCACCAGCGGCCCGAACCCGCGATGCAGCCTCCTCAGAAGGCAACACCAAGAACGAAACCCCAGAAGACGCAGCCTGAGCCAACGCCAGGGTCACCACGGGGCCAGCCCCGTCCAACAACGACGAGTTCCACCGCCGCAGCCGAGCAGGCGACGACACCGTGGGCACCAGATCGTCGTCCCCAAAAGCAGGCATCCGCCCAGCCACCTGCCGAACAGCAGGCCCGAGGATCAACACAGACCGCCCGGTGCGTTCCAGCTCAGCGGTCAACGACGACGACAGCCGCACCCCGCCGTCAGCCTTCAACGGCCCGCCACGAAGATCCAGCAACCCGGCCACCCCGAGGCTTACCAGCGTCACCACACCAACGAGGTACACCGCACGCCGAACCCGAGCCTGCCCAGCGATCCCCGGCGCGACCCCACGCTGACACCCGGCGAGCACCACACACACGAGCCCCCACGCCAAGATCACCAACGGCGTCCCGGGCCAGGCCTTCACGGCCGCCACCGCAGCGAGCGCGGCGATCGCCAGCACGATCACCAACAGCCCCGGCAGCATCGAGGCGTTCGGGCGCAACACAGCAGCGGCGAAAGCCGCCGCCACGAACACCGAGCACACGATCAGGTTCGGCGGAGGCGAGGAGAACGCCGCTCCCAGCCCGTTCAGAACCATCTCGGGGTGCTGCAACAACACGGCAGGCCAAGGCAACAACAACGCCATCGGCAACAGCACGATGGCGAACAACGCCGCGATCCGCCGAGCCCCACCGGACACCGCGATGAACCCGACCAACGCCCCCACGATCGTGACGACGTGGGTGAGCGGCGAGAAGGCTCCCAGAACAGCGACCCCGATGGCCGTGCCGGAAGCCATCGGCAGCCAGGCGTGCGTGGACGACGCGCGCAACACCGCGTACACCCCCGCGAACACCACGGGCGTCACGACGTGGACGACGACGACGTCCAGGCGTCCCTCCGACACCGCGGTGGTGGCCACCGGCAGCAGTCCGTAGAACGCCGCCACCACCGCGCGCACGGACCGACGTACGCGCATGCCCCGTGACGCGATGTAGGCCG
>JAVXWK010000631.1:0-6669 GCA_032230575.1 Pseudonocardiales bacterium
CGCGGGTGCTTTGCTGGGCGTGGTCGCGGTGGTCGCCGGCATCGGCCTCGGCTCCACCGCGCTGAACCACGCCTTCCCGGACCGCGCACCGGCCGACACGCCGAACGAAGGCCCCGCGGTGGTCCACTCGTTCAACTGGCCACGGGTCAACGTTCCGCCGCAGATCCCGTACGGGACGTGGTCGCCCGCCGCTGACGCACCTCCGCCGGCCGGGTGGCCGATCCTGAACCTGTCCAAGTGCACCCGGCAGAATCCGAAGTACGAGTACTCGATGTCGATCGGCTCCGAGGTGCTGCGCGACGAGTTCGTCACGAGGTGGATCGGCACAGTGCGTGAGCAGCTGCCCGAGATGCAGGTCAGCAACCTGCTCCCCGGCGTCGGGAAGAAGGAGTACCTGGTCGACCTGACCGACAGCGGTGGCAGCGGCAGCGTCCAGCTCACCGTTGGAAGGTCCTCCATCAGCACCACACCGCAGCAGGCCGCCGACGACATGTTGTGGGTCACGGGTGACTGCGAGCCGCCTTACCGGACTGTGCTCGCCGACGGCACGATCATCCAGCTGCACAGCGTGCGCGCCGCCGATCCGTTCCAGTCGCTCGCGCAGGAAATGGTCGTGTATCGGCCCGACCGCCTGATTCTGCAGCTCAGCATGCACAACTACGGCAGCAAGGACATGCGGGCCAACCCGCAGGCTCGCTCCTGGGAGCGCATCGGTCCCGGCCGGCCGACCCTGCCGCTCACCGAAGAGCAGTTCTCCCGGCTCGGGCCCGCCATCGCGGGGGTGGCCTGAGGTGTGCCATGCCGGAGGCTCACGTCCGTGCAACCTCCGGCATGGCACCATCTACGGCGTGACTGTTCCAAGCGTGGAGATCGCCGACGTCCCCGCCGTGCTGCCGGAAGGCGCCGTCCTGCTGGACGTGCGCGAGCAGGACGAGTGGGACGCGGGCCATGCGCCCGGCGCGCTGCACATCCCCATGAGCGAGATCGGCGCGCGCCTCGAAGAGGTGCCGAACGACGTGCAGCTCTACGTCGTGTGCCGCGCCGGTGGCCGCTCCGCCCGCGTGACCCAGTACCTCAACGAGAACGGCTGGGAGGCCGTCAACGTCGAGGGCGGCATGCAGCACTGGGACGCCGCCGGTCGTCCGCTCGAGGGTGGCACCGACGGCATGGAACCCGAGGTCATCTGATCGTGCAGCCGTTGCAGCCGATGCGCGTGGACTGGGTGGCGACGCCGCCACCCGGTGCGTACCCGCAGCCCTCGCGGCGGTCGCAGCGGCTGTCCTACGGCGGCCCGCCGAACTACCCGGTCCCGCCGCGCTGGGGTTTCCCGCTGTTGGCGTGGCGCTGGCCGACGGCGGTGCCCGGCACCGTCGAACAGGCCGACTCGGTCGACGGCGTGCGTCGCCTCGGCCGGACCGCGCAGAACTCGCTCTGGCTGCTCGGCGCCGCCGCGGTCTGGGCGGCGTCGTCCGAGATCTGGCGGTACGTCCTGGTCGCGCTGAGCCGCTACGGCGCGCTCTCCGCGGGCCTGGTCAGCGCGTCGGACGCGATGGTCGTGACGTCCTCGGTGATCATGATCGTCGGCTGCGTGCTGTCGTTCGTTCTGACGCTGCTGTGGGTGCGACGCGCGCGCAACGTGGCCGCATCTCTCGTGGGCTACGGGCCGTCCCGTTCGGACGAACAGGCCCTGCTCGGGATGGTCGTGCCCGGCATGAACCTCGTCGTGCCCGGTTCGGTGCTCGCCGAGCTCGAACACGCCGTGGCGCGCAGGCCCGCCGACGAACGCCCCCAGCCGTCGACGCTGGTGCGCTGGTGGTGGGGCTTGTGGGCGGGTTCCGGGCTGATGTTCGTGATCACGGTCCTGTGGTCGTTCCGGGACAGCACCCAGGCCTTGGCCGACGGGGTGCTGCTGCACGCGTTGAGCGACCTGGTGCTGGCGGGTGTCGCCGTGACGACGGCGCTGGTCGTCCGGCGGATCACCACGCTCCTGCTGCCGGTGGACGCCGCGTCCGTGCGGCTGATGCGCGTTCTTGAGGTCAAGGACGCTCCCGAGCCTCCGCTGCGGTCGTTCCGAGCCTCTGGGTCGCCCCGCTGATCTGTTCAGGCGACGTTCGTCCTCGAGGACTATCCGGACTCTTCGCGTGAGTGCCAGGTTGGGTGGATGCGGACACTCATCGGGGCTCTGGTGATCGCAATGGCCACACCAGGCGTCGCTCAGGCGCACCACCGGGACTTCGACCTCCAGGCCCACCGCGGCGGCATCGGCCTCACCGTCGAGAGCACGCTCAAGGCGTTCGGCAAGGCGCTCGAACTCGGCGTCACGACGCTGGAGCTCGACCTGCAGATCACCAGGGACGGCCGTGAGGTCATCACCCACGACCGCAGGACGAACCCGGCGAAGTGCCTCGACACGTTGCCTGCCTTCCCCGGTGACCCCGAGTTCCCCTACGCCGGCAAGTACGTGAAGGACCTGACGTTCGCACAGGTCCGCACCCTCGACTGCGGCAGCACGCGGTGGTCGCAGTACCCGGACCAGGAACTCTCGCCGGGCGCCCGGATGCCCACGCTGGCCGAGCTGTTCGACCTGGCGCGCAAGCACCGCGCGTGGGGCATCCGCTTCAACATCGAGACCAAGGTCGAGGCCGCCGCACCGCACGAGACCGCGCCGCGCGAGCAGTTCGTGCAGCGCGCCGTCCGCGAGATCCGGCGAAGTGGCTTCCTGGACAACGTGACCATCCAGTCGTTCGACTGGGGCACGCTCATGCGGATGCGCGAGGTCGAGCCGCGCCTGCCGCTGGTCGCCCTGACGCAGCCGGAGTTCCTGGTGCCCGGCTCGCCGTGGACCGGCGGGCTGAACCTCGACGACTTCGGCGGAAGTGTCGCCCGTGCGGTGAAGAGCTTCGGTGCCAAGGCTTTGTCGCCGGTGCACACGATGACCACGAAGGAACTCGTTGCGGACGCCCACGAGCAGGGCCTCGCGGTCATCCCGTGGACCGTGGACGACGTGCCGCGGATGCACGAGATCATCGACACCGGGGCCGACGGCCTGATCACCGACTACCCGGACCGGCTGCGGAACGTCTTGAAGGAGCGCGGTTTCAAGCTTCCCAAGCGCTACCCGCGTTAGCCCGCGGCGAGCACCAGCGAGTGCAGCCCGCGGATCACGAACTCCGCGCGCCGGTTGGGTTCCTCGGCCAGCACCGCGCCGGGAAGCTTGCGGTGCAACGACGACAGCGCCGCCTCCACCTCGATGCGGGCCAGCGGTGCGCCCAGGCAGTAGTGGATGCCCATGCCGAACCCGAGATGCGGGTTCTTCTCGCGGCCCACGTCGAGGACATCGGGTTCCTCGAACACCAACGGGTCGCGGGCGGCGGCACCGAGCAGCGCGGCGATCTTCTCGCCCGGCTCGATGACGTGGCCGGCGATCTCCACGCGTTCGGTGGCGGTGCGTTCGAAGAGCTGCAGCGGCGAGTCGTAGCGGATGAGCTCCTCGACGGCGGTGGGCATGATCGCGGGCGAGAGGCGTTCCCACTGCGAGCGGTGGCGCATCAGGGCGAAGACGCCGTTGCCGATGACGTTGACCGTGGCCTCGTGGCCGGCCATCAGCAGCAGCACGGCGGTAGCGACGAGCTCGTCCTCGGTGAGCCTGGCGCCGTCGGTGTCGGTGACGGCGACCAGGTCGGACACCAGATCCGAGCCGGGAGTGACACGGCGCAACGCGATCAGCTCGCGCAGGTAGGCGACGAACTCCGCGGCGGCGCGTTCGGCGACCTGCTGCTGTTCGGGAGGCAGGCCGTACTCGTACATCTTCACGATGGCGTTCGACCACGGCTGCAGCAGGTAGCGGTCCTGCTGGGGCACACCGAGCAGCTCGGCGATCACCTCGACCGGCAGCGGCGCGGCGACGTGGGCGAGCAGGTCGGCCTGGCCCTGGTCGCTGATCTTCGCGACCAGCTCGTCGACGAGGCGGTCGGCGAGGTCCGCGACCCACGGGCGGAGGCGTTCGACGTGGCCGCGGCCGAACGCGGCGGCGACCAGGCGGCGCAGGCGGGTGTGCGTGGGCGGCTCGTTCTCCAGCAGCGAGTTGCGGTGCAGCAGGTTGAAGGCCATGAACTGCTCGACCGGCTTCACGTCCGACCAGATGCGGCCGAGCGAGCGGTGCCGCAGGACCGCCGAACAGGCGGCGTGCGAGACGGCGACGGCGACGCCCATCTGCTCGTGGTGATGCACCTCACCGGCTTCGCGCAGGGCGGCGAAGGCCGGGTACGGGTCGGCGATGAACGCGGGATCACGCTGGTCGAACGTCACAAGGCGGGACGGTAAGTCGCGATTCGCGTTTCGTCCACGTCCATTTGATTGATGCCTCAAATTGTTGCGAACGAACTATCGTTCGGTCCTGTGCAGCAGCCTTCAGTCGTCGCCCACCGCGGAGCATCCACCGACCGTCCTGAGCACACCATCGGCGCGTACGAGCTCGCGCTCAAAGAGGGTGCGGACGGGCTTGAGTGCGACATCAGGTTGTCGAAGGACGGCGAGATCGTGTGTGTGCACGACCGCACGCTCGCCCGCACGTCGAACGGCCGTGGCACGGTCAGCGCGCTCTCGCTCAGCGAACTGCGGACCTACGACTACGGCAGCTGGCACCGCCACGGTCAGCCGGCCGAGCTGCTCGTGCTCGACGAGCTGCTGGAGTTGGTCAGGGACACGAACGTGCAGCTCTTCGTCGAGACCAAGCACCCGGTCCGGTACCGCAACGAGGTCGAACGCAAGCTCGTCGAGGCGCTGAAGAAGCACCGGCTCGACTCCCAGATCGTCATGATGTCCTTCTCGCCGACCGCGGTGAAGGCGTTCCGCGACCAGGCGCCGGACATCCGCACGGTGCTGCTGCTCGACCGCCTCGGCCGGTATCGCAGCGGCGCGCTGCCGTCGTTCGCCGACTACACCGGGCCCGGTGTGCACGTGCTGCGCAACGACCCCGGTTACGTCGATCGGGCGAGGCGAGCCGGGCACGAGACGTACGTGTGGACGGTCGACAGCGCCGAGGACGTCGCGCTGTGCCGTGACCTGGGTGTCCGCTTCCTCGCGACGAACGCCCCGGCGAACACCCGCCGCCTGCTGACGGCTAACTTGGCCACCTGACCAAGCCTGAACTTTGAGGAGGGCCCGAGGTGGCCAAGCGGACCGCGGTCAAGGACGCACCGAAGGACGGGATCAACCCGAAGCAGCCCTGCCCGTGCGGGTCCGGCAAGCGCTACAAGGCCTGCCACGGCGCGCCCGGTGGCGCGACGGACGTGATCGTGTCCCGGCCGTTCGAGGGCCTGGCCGCCGAGTGCGAGCTGATCGCGCTGCGCGAGTTCGTGCCGTCGGCGATCGCGAAGCTGCCGGTCAAGGACGGTCGTGAGGTCACGCTGGCGACGGTGCTGCCGATGGCGGCCGCCGGGCTGATCCGCGGCGACGACGTGCCGTTCGTGGGCCTGCAGGTGCAGACGCGATCCGGCGACATCAGCCGCGACCTCGCGCGTGCGCTGCAGTGGGCGCAGCAGGCGAAGACCGGTGACGTGCTCCCGGTCGTCGGTCCCGAGAACGACGAGAACCCCGGCCGCCTGCAGGACCTGCTCGACCCCGAGGCCGAGATCGTCCCCGTGCTGCACACCGACTTCGTGTGGTGGATGCCGGAGGGCACCGAGCCGACCGGTGACGTGGCGCTGTCGCTGGAGCGTGCGAACGCGGCGATCCTGCCGACCGAGCGCCTCGACGCTCCCGGCGTGAAGGCCGCGTACTGGGTCGACGCCGGCGACAAGGCGCACCTGCGCTGGGTCCGTCCGGAGCCAGAGGAGAAGCTGGTGCCCGCGATGGCGCGCCTCGCTGCCCGCGGCGAGCTGGACCTGGGCGAGGGCTCCCGGTACGCCGGTTCGTTCCGCGCACACGGCCTGCTCGTACCGGTCTGGGACCTCGACCGCGAGATGCACGCCCGCGAGTGGGCCGAGCCGGCCGAGGCGCTGGGCAAGCGCCTGCTGGAGGCGCTGGCGTCCGACGAGCCGCTGAGCGACGCCGAGCGCCGTGCTCGCGACGGTCTCCGGGGCCGTCAGATCACGCTGCGCTAGCCCTGGTCAGAACGCTGTCCACAGCGTTGTCCACAAGGTTGTGCACAGGGAGCTGTGGATAAGTGCTGACGCACATCATCTCGAAGGCCGGCTGGGTCGCTGCCCAGTCGGCCGGCTCGATCGCGCCTGACGGCGAGGAGTTCGTGCACTGCTCGGACCGCGGTGTCGTGCACGTGACGGCGGGCAAGTTCTTCCACGGGCAGAGCGAGCTGCTGTTGCTCGTGATCGACCCCCAGGTGCTCGACGTGCCGGTGCGGTGGGAGGCGGTGGCGGACTCGCCGCTGTGGTTTCCGCACGTCTACGGGCCGATCCCGGTCGCGGCGGTGGTTGAGGTGCACGACTTCCCGTGCGAGCCTGATGGTTCGTTCGTACTGCCTGAGGCCGTTGCAGTTCTGTGATTGAGTGAGGCAACCGTTCCGCTCGCTCGGGCGTGGACTTCCTGAAGCCAGTTGTCGCTTCGGGGAGGGAGCGTGCCGTGACGGCGGTGCTGCAGCTGGAGTTGGCCGCCGAACGCGGCGGAGGAAGAGCGGAAGCCGTGGGGGACTTCGCGGAGTTCGTGCGCATG
>JAVXWK010000676.1:0-3041 GCA_032230575.1 Pseudonocardiales bacterium
TAGGCCCAGATCAGGCCGCCGATGACCACCGGCACCGCGTACGGCACGAACACCGCCAGCGACCACACCTGCTTCAACCGCACCACGGTGGAGTCCAGCAGCAGCGCCAGAACCAGCGCGGTGATCATCATGCTCGGGATGTGGATCAACGCGAACAACGCGACGTTGCCCAGGCTCGTGTGGAACGCGGAGTCCACGATCACCGAGACGTAGTTGCCGAGCCAGACGAACACGTTCTCAGGACCGGAGAAGCCCAGGCCCTGCAGACGTTCGGTGAACAGACTGAGATAGAGCGCGTACGCCACCGGCACGAGCACCGTGCACACGAGCAGCACCGCGAACGGCACGGCGAGCACGGCTCCCGCGAAGTCCTTCTTGCGGGTCAGGACGGCCGGTTCCGTGGGCTGGTTCTCCCGCACGGGCGCGCGTTCGGGCGCGAGGACGCTCATGCCGTTTTCCCTTCCCGCACCGAAAGTCCCTTGGCGCGCATGTCGGCCACGGCGTGCTGCTGGATCTTCTTCAGCGCTTCCGGCAACGTCGTTCCGCCACCGCGAACCGGCCCGAAGCTGTCCGAGATCGTGGAGAACAGGCGCAGCGCGTTCGGTCCCCAGGTCCAGTCCGGCACTCGTTTCGCGGCCTCGTCGAGCACGTCGTACACGGGATCGCCGAGGAAGTAGCCGCTCTTGTACGCCTGCCGCGCCACGGCCCGGTTCGGCAGATGCGCGGGGAACGGCGTGGTGAAGGTGCTGCCGATCTTCGGCACCTCGGGGTTCGTGCTGAGCCAGCGCAGGAACGTCATGGCGGCCTCCGGCTGCCTGCTCTCCGCGGAGATGCCGAACGCCGTGCCGCCCTGGACTCCGTTGGAGGGCTTGCCGTCCCAGGTCGGCATGGTCGCCATCGCCCAGCGGCCGGTGTCCTTCGGGATCGACTTGCCGAGCGTGCCGACGCTCCACGACGCCCCGAGCAGGCCCCACAACTTGCCGTCGTGCATGCCGGCGATCCAGTCCTGCGTGCCGTGCACGACGCCCGCGACGAGGTTCTCGGTGATCATCGACTGCCAGTGGGCCGCGGTGCGCAGCGTGCCCTCACCGGCGATGTCGACGGCCCAGGTATCGCCCTGTGCGGTCCACCACGGATCGCCTGCCTGCCAGGACATTCCCGCGAAGAACGAGCCGTCGTTCAGCGGGAACGAGCAGATGCGCGCCTGCGGGTCGACCTGCTTGACGGCGGTTGCCGCCGTGCGGAACTCGTCCCACGTGCGCGGCAACGCGATGCCGTGCTGGTCGAACAAGTCCTTGCGGTAGTAGAAGACCATGGGCGCGAGGTCCATCGGCACGCCCCACGTCCGGCCATCGGGCCGCACGCCACGCCACGCGGCGGGGGAGTACTGGCTTTCCAGGTCGGCCATGTCCTTCGTGAGGTCCCGCAGTCCACCGGTGAGCAGGATCTGCGGCAGACCCTGGTACTCGACGTGCAGGACGTCGGGCGCGTTGTGCGCCCGGATCGCGTTGGTCTGCTGGGCATAACCGCCGGACAGCCCCGCCGCGATCACCCGCAGGTCGACGAAGACGTCCTTCTGGCCGGCGTTGAACGCGGCGACGTACTTGTCCATGCCCGTCAGCCACGACCAGATGGAAACCGTGGTGGCACCGGGCGGTGCGGCCGTGGCGGTGCAACCGCCGACGAGACCCGCCGCGCCCAGTGCGGCGGTGGCGCGCAGAAACCCGCGGCGCGAGAGGCCGCTGGTCCGCAGCGCTGGGGAAAGCTCCATTGCCGACCCTCCTGCTGGCGTGATGTGGCACACCTCACCCCGTGGCAGACTCCACGGTCAACGAAACGATCAGAAACGCTCGGAACCGATCAGAAGCGAAGAGATGAACCAGAAGTTGGCTGCTCAGCGCCATGAGTTGATCCTGCGTGCCGTCCGGACGCACGGCACGGTCCGATTGCAGGAACTGGTGGACCTGCTCGGCGCGTCGGCGGTGACGGTGCGCCGGGACGTCACCGCGCTCGCCGACCGCGGCCTGGTCGTGCGCGTGCACGGCGGGATCACCATGCCCAAGCACGCCGAACCGTTTCCGCGCGGACCGCAGTCGGTGGTCGGCCCCGCACCCACGCACCCGCTGGTCGGCATGGTCGCGCCGTCCGTCGAGTACTACTGGCCGGCGGTGATCCAGGGCGCGCAGACCGCCGTGGCCGCGGCGGGAGGACGGCTGGTGCTGCGCGCGTCCAGTTACGACGCGGCCGAGGACCGCCGCAGGGTGCACGAACTGCTCGACCGCGGCGTTCAGACCTTGTTGGTGGCGCCCAGCACCACCGGCCGCGCGGGCGTCGAACTGCTTCGATGGCTTGGCGCGCAGTCCGTTCCGGTGGTGCTGGTCGAACGCCTGCCACCACCTGAGCTGCCGACGATCGCGTTGGACGCGGCGGTGACAGACCACGCGATCGGCGCCGGGCTGGCCGTCCGGCACCTGGCCACGCTCGGCCACCGCCGCATCGGGCTCGTGACGTCGCGGCAGAGCCCGCACAGCGACGTCATCCGCGGCGGCTGGACGGTCGCGGTGTCGTCGCTGGAGCTGCCGTTCAACGGGGTTCCCGCGCTCGAGGTGCCGCCCTACGGCTCTCCACAGTGGACTCGCGCCGTCGACCAGGTGATCGACGAGTGCCTGGCCACCGACGTGCACGCGGTGCTGGTGCACGCCGACCGCGAAGCCATTGGGCTGCTCGAACGGGCGCGGGAACGCGGGGTCCGGGTGCCGGAGGACCTCGCGGTGGTGTCGTACGACGACGAGGTGGCGGCGGCGTCGGATCCGCCGCTGACCGCCGTGCGGCCGCAGAAGCACCGGCTGGGAGCGTTGGCCGCGCAGCTCGCGCTGGCCCGGCTGGCCGATCCGCTCGACCGGCCGGTGCACCGGGTGGTGCTGTGGCCGACGCTGACCGTGCGGGAGTCGTGCGGAACCGCGCTCAGCCCGGCCTGACGTCCGTCTACAACGGACAGCTGCCGTGGTGCGCCGGCCCGGTCGGCTTCAGCAGGCGGGTGG
>JAVXWK010000699.1:0-2788 GCA_032230575.1 Pseudonocardiales bacterium
GCTCGGAATCGATCCCGCTTGGGCCCCCTCCGGGGGGAGCACGAGGTCCCCATCCCAATCGTCTCAGAGGGGTCTGACAGAAATGGCGGCTGAGCTGAGCTTGACGCGGCTCGCGGGGTCGGAGTTCTCCGAGAGCGTATTGGTCGTCGGTCCTGTGGTGGGGGCGTCGGTGGCGTCGCAGTGGCGGGACTGCGCGATGGTGCTGGCCGGCGAGTTCGAGGTGATCGGGTGGGACCTGCCCGGCCACGGTTCCGGGTATCCGGCGGACGGGCCGTTCACCGTGCAGGACATCGCGGATGAGCTGTGCGAGCGCGTCGAGGCGTTGGCCTGCGGGCGGCGGGTCGTGCATGCCGGGGCGTCGTTCGGGGGCGCTGTCGGGCGTGAGCTGGCCGCGCGAGGCGAGTGTTCGTTCGAGGCTGTCGTGTGCCTCGGCGAGCAGGCGCCGGTGGTGGTCGACGTGGATGAGAAGTCGTACGAACTGGCTTGTGCGGCGTTGGCCCGTTATCGGGCGGGTGTCGCGGTCAAGCCGGTGCGGGAGTTGCAGGACGTTGTGTCGCCTGCGCTGGCGGCGGTGCTGGTTCGGGTGCTTGAGGAGATGCGGTGTCCTACGACGACGGCATGAAGGTTCGGCGTGAGGTGCTCGGGGACGCACATGTGGACCGGGCGGCGCCGGACGAGTTCACGCGGGACTTCCAGGAGTTCATCACCCGGTACGCGTGGGGCGAGATCTGGACCCGGCCCGGACTGGACCGGCGGATGCGCAGTGCGATGACGTTGACGGCGTTGATCGCGCGCGGGCATTGGGACGAGCTGAAGCTGCACGTGTCGGCGGCGCGGCGGAACGGGCTGAGCGTCGAGGAGATCGGTGAGGTGATCTTGCAGAGCGCGATCTACTGCGGCGTGCCCTCGGCCAACCACGCGTTCGCGGTGGCTCGTGAGGTTCTGAAGGAGGAGTCGTGACGCGGACTCAGGTCGGCATCGTCGGCGGCGGCCCGGCCGGGCTGATGCTCTCGCACCTGTTGTCGCTCAACGGGATCGACAGCGTTGTTGTCGACAACAGGACACGCGTGGAGATCGAGAACACGATCCGCGCGGGCATCCTGGAGGCCGACAGCGCCCGGCTGCTCGTCGACACCGGGGTGTCGGACCGCGTGCTGCGCGACGGGCATCCGCACGAGGGCATCGATCTGCGGTTCGGCGGCGAGAGCCATCGGGTCGACTTCCGGGCTCTGGTCGGCGAATCGGTGTGGCTGTACCCGCAGACCGACGTGTTCGTGGACCTGGCGAACGCTCGCGCGCGTGATGGCGGCGATGTGCGGTTCGGTGTCAGCGCCACCACTGTGGACATCACCGAGCCCGCGATCCGGTTCGTCGACAGCGACGGTGTGCGCCAGGAAGTGCGTTGCGATCTCATTGTCGGTGCGGACGGGTCGCGGTCGATCTGCCGCGCCGAGGTGCCGGAAGTGGTGCGCACGCACAGCTTCCGCGAGTACCCGTTCGCGTGGTTCGGGATCATCACGGAGGCGCCGCGCAGTGCGCCGGAGCTGGTGTACGCGCACTCGCCGCGCGGGTTCGCGTTGATCAGCCAGCGCACCGAGACGCATCAGCGCATGTACTTCCAGTGCGACCCGTCGACCGATCCTGCTTCCTGGTCGGACGACCGGATCTGGGAGGAGCTGCAGGCACGGGTGGCCGGGCCGGACGGGTTCTCGTTGCGGGAAGGGCCGATCACCGAGAAGACGGTGCTGCGGTTCCGGTCGTTCGTCGCGGAACCCATGCGGCACGGCAACCTCCTGCTCGCCGGCGACGCCGCTCACACCGTGCCTCCGACCGGGGCGAAGGGCCTCAACCTGGCGCTGGCGGACGTGCGCGTGCTCGCCGAGGTGATCGAGCGCGCGTTGCTCAAGAACGACGGCGACGCGCTGGACGAGTACGGGCCGCGGGCGCTGGACCGGGTGTGGAAGGCGCAGCACTTCTCGTACTGGATGACGACGATGCTGCACGCGCTGCCCGGCGCGACGTCCTTCGACGTGCGGAGGCAGTTGGGTGAGCTGGGGTCGGTGGTCGGATCGGAGGCGGGGTCGCGGTTCCTGGCGGAGGGCTACACCGGCTGCTGGCCTGTCTAGAACGGCAGCAGCTCGACCTCTCCGCCTCGGTGTCCGGGTGGGACGACGGCGAGGGCGTCGGCCAGCGCTGCACCCCACAGCGAACCCGGCCGGTCGTGGCCGACGGGAACGGCTTCGCCTCCGGTTCTGGTGACTGGGATCAGGCGGGTGTCTCCGGGGTGAGCGTTCACATCGCCCAGCCACGCCGTGATCGGCGGGCGGGTGGTGTGGCCGCTGAGCGTGTCGAGCAGTGGGCGGAGCAAGGTCAGGACCGCGGCCAGGGCGGCGAACGGGTTGCCCGGCAGGCCGACCACGAAGCGGCCGTCGGGCAGGACCGCCAGCAGCATCGGATGGCCTGGGCGGCAGGCGACTCCGCTGACGAGGATTTCTGCTTCGAGGTCGGCCAGCACTCGGCGGAGGTGGTCCGCGGTGCCTACCGAGGTGGCGCCGCACGTGACGAGGACGTCGGCCGCGTCGAAGGTGAGGGCGTCGGCGAGGGCGGACGGGTCGTCGCGCAGGTGGGTGGTGCCGAGGAGGTCTGCTCCGGTGAGGAGGCCGGGGAGCATCGGGCCGATGGCGTCGCGCACTCGGCCTGGGCGGGGAGGGCCTGCTTGGAGGAGTTCGTCGCCGGTCACGATCACGGCCGCGCGGGGGCGACGGTGGACCAGGAGGGTGTCGTGGCC
>JAVXWK010000712.1:0-5597 GCA_032230575.1 Pseudonocardiales bacterium
CGGCGTTCACTCGTTGACGGTTTACCTGGTGTGGGAGGTAAAGCCGTGGGCACCATCGTGTGGGTGGTTGTACTGGTACTGCTGGTCGCAGGGGTGTTCTACCTGGTCAGTCAGAGCAACGCGCGCAAGGCGCGGGAGCTCGACGACGCCAAGGCGGAGGCTCGCCGGTGGGTCGAGCGGCTGGGTGGGCAGGTGATGAGCCTCACGGGGTCGAACGCCGCCTCCACGCAGGCCATGGCCGACGCGTCCGAGCGCTTCACCGCGGCCGGGTCGCAGATGGAGCAGGCGCGCACGATCCCGCAGGCGAGGCTGGTCACCGAGACGGCGATGGAAGGTCTGCACTACGTCCGTGCCGCGCGTGAGGCGATGGGCATAGACCCCGGACCCGCGCTGCCCGAGAGCGCAGGGCAGAAGCAGGCGGGTGCCGTCAGCGAAGACCGCCAGGTCAGCGTCGAGGGCCACGCTTATGCCGCGTCGCCGCAGTCCGGTTCGGGCACGCCCTACTACTACCCCGGTGGCATGGTCGCCGGACGTCCGGTGCCGCGTGGCTGGTACTCCGAGCCGTGGTGGAAGCCCGCGCTCGTGGCAGGCGCTTGGGGCGTGGGCACGTTCCTGCTGATGGACGCCATGTTCTCCGGTATGCACGGCATCGGTGACTACGGCATGGCGGACATGGGTGCCGCGGACTTCGGCGGTGGCGACATGGGCGGCGGCGACTTCGGTGGTGGCGACATGGGTGACGCCGGTGGCTTCGACTTCGGTGACATGGGCGGGTTCGACTTCTAGTCGATCTTGTAGCGGAAAGTGCTCATCAAATGAGCACTTTCCGGCCGCACCCAAAACGGCCCACCGGATTTTTTTACGGCTGGCAGCCAGGGCACCAGAAGAGGTTGCGACCTGCGAGTTCGGTCGTCATGACCTCGGTGCCGCAGATCAGGCACGGTTCGCCGGCGCGGCGGTAGACGTACACCTCGCCGCCGTGCCGATCCACGCGCGGCGCACGTCCCATGGCGCGCGGCATGTGCTCACGGCGGACCGTGTTGATCTGGCCCACCTTCACGCCGTCCTTCATCAGCACGACGAGGTCGTCCCAGAGGGCGTCCCACAGCTCGCGGCTGACCTTGTTGCCGACGAGCATCGGGTTCACGTTGTGCCGGAACAGGATCTCGGCCCGGTAGACGTTGCCGACGCCCGCGAGGATCTTCTGGTCCATCAGCAGCGCGGCCAGCGGCTGCTTCGACCGGAGGATTCGTTCGTAGGCCAGGTCCGGGACGGCGTCCTTGCGCAACGGGTCGGGGCCGAGCCGTTTCCGGATCGCCTTGACCTCGTCCTTGTTGAGCAACTCGCACGCGGCTGGGCCGCGCAGGTCCGTCCAGTGGGTCTCGCCGACCATTCGCATGCGGACCTGGCCCACCGGGAGCAGGACAGGGAGCGGTGACTCGGTGAAGGTGCCGATGAGGCCGAGGTGGACGTGCACGACCGCGTCCGGGCCGTAGACGTGGAACAGGTGCTTGCCGTGCGCCTCGGCGCGGACGAGCTTGCGTCCGTCCACAAGGGATGCCGCAGCCGCGAAGCGCCCCTGCGGACTCGTGACGGACACGAGCTTGCCCGCGTACCGGCGTTGATGCAGCCGCGCGAGGCGGTGCAGCGTGTGGCCCTCAGGCATCAGGCATCAGGCGTTCTTGGTGGTGCTGTTTTCGTAGGCACTGTTTTCGTCGGTGCTGTTTTCGTAGGCACTGACCTGGTCGATGCGGCGCTGGTGCCGCGGCTCGCCCGAGAACGGCGTCTCGACGAACGCCGTGACGATCGCGGTCGCCTCCTCGGCGGTGTGCTGGCGAGCGCCGATGCCGACCAGGTTGGCGTCGTTGTGCTGCCGGGCCAGCTGCGCGGTGTCGACGTTCCACGCGAGTGCGGCGCGGGCGCCCTTCACCTTGTTCGCGGCGATCTGCTCGCCGTTGCCGGAGCCGCCGATCACCACGCCGAGGCTGTCCTCGCCGTTGGCACGGCTCGCGACGACCTGCTCCGCGGCGTCGACGCAGAACGACACGTAGTCGTCCTGGGCGTCGTACTCGTGGGCGCCGACGTCGACGACCTCGTGGCCCTGCTCGCTCAGAGCCTTGGACAGGTGGGACTTCAGCTCGAAGCCCGCGTGGTCTGCTGCCAGATAAACGCGCACGTCACGGAGTCTGACACGCTGGGCGGCATGTTTGCTCAGGAGGGGTACCAGCTGAAGCTGGAGTGGGGGCCTGAGGGCGTCGACGTGCTGCGGGGCTGTGACGTGCTGGTCATCGTCGACGTGCTGTCGTTCACGACGTCCGTCGACCTGGTGGTGGGCAACGGTGGCCAGGTGCGGCCGTCGCGGTGGAAGCCGCGGAACGGCACGCTGCGACCAGCATCACTCGTCGACGCGACCGGGTTGGTCGAGCTGCCGTCACCGAACGGGTCGAACCTCTGCTCGCTCGCGGGGGAGACCGGGGCGCACGT
The DNA here is from genome assembly GCA_032230575.1 of Pseudonocardiales bacterium. Taxonomy (GTDB): domain Bacteria; phylum Actinomycetota; class Actinomycetes; order Mycobacteriales; family Pseudonocardiaceae; genus Lentzea. The sequence continues at coordinate 2,485 of JAVXWK010000712.1, forward strand.
GCTCGCGGCCTGTCTGCGCAACGCCTCTGCGGTGGCGAAGCGGGCGTCCGAGCTGGGAGAGACGATCGGTGTGATCCCCGGTGGCGAGAGGTGGGGCATCAACATGGCCGGGGCAGGGGAGTCGTTCGGTCCGTTGCGGCCGTGCGTCGAGGACTACCTGGGTGCGGGTGCGGTGCTCGCCGCGCTCTCCGGTTCCGCGTCACCTGAAGTGCAGCTCGCGGTGACGGCGTTCAACAACACCGACGTCGCCGCCGCGGTGCGGGCGTGCGGGTCCGGGCAGGAGCTGATCTCGCACGGGCACGCGGCGGACGTGGAGCTGGCTGTGCAGCTCGGGGTGAGCAACGCGGTGCCGGTGCTGATCGACGGTGTCCTGCAATGATCGAGATCGCTGACGGGGTGTTCATCCGGCGTCACACCGAGCTGGATCTCACGCTCGGGTACATCACCGGATCCGGTGACTCGCTGCTCGTGGACTCCGGTATGGACTTGGCGCTGGCGGCTGAGGTTCGTCCGTCGCGGATCGTGTTGACGCACAACCACTTCGACCACGTGCTGGCCACCGAGGCGTTCCTGCCGCGCGAGGTGTGGGCGCACGTGGACTGCGTGGTGGACGAGTCGCTGCTCGAAAGCCGCGCCAAGTACTACCCAGAACCCTTCGAGGGCACTTTGATCGCGCCCACGCACACATTTCGCGACACCGTCACGCTGGACGTCGGCGGACGGCGGGTCGACCTGCACCACTTCGGGCCCGCGCACACCTCGCACGACGTGGTGGTGCACGTGCCGGACGCCGGGGTGGTGTTCGCGGGCGACCTCGTCGAGGAAGGCGCTCCCGCTCAAGCAGGCTCGGACGCGACGCCGTCGAACTGGCGCCACGTCCTGGACCTGGTGCTGGAGCTGAACCCGCGGATCGTCGTGCCGGGGCACGGCAACCCGGTCGATGCCCGGTTCGTTCGGGAAATGGCTATCCCGGCGGCCAGGTGAGGCCGCGGCCGCCGAGGACGTGGCAGTGGACGTGGAAGACGGTCTGGCCGCCGTCCTTGCCGGTGTTGAACACGAGCCGGTAGCCGGACTCGTCGACACCTTCTTGCTTCGCGACCTGGTGCGCGGTCGCGAGGATCTGGCCCGCGAGCACCGGGTCGACGTCGCCGATCGCCTGGTGGTGTTCCTTGGGGATCACCAGCACGTGCGTGGGCGCCTTGGGGTCGATGTCGCGGAAAGCGAGCGTCGTGTCGGTCTCCGTCACGACGGTCGCCGGGATCTCGCCCGCGACGATGCGGCAGAACAGGCAGTCGGTCACAACGGCATGCTATTGGTTCCGTTGGGCTCTGTTGTTCTTACCCGCCAGCGATAAATCATGGCTTCGTGAAGGGCGCCAAACTGCTGGTCATCGTTCGGTGCCTCATCAGCTTCGCGATAGGCGTGCTGCTCCTGATCCTCGCGATCCGCTTCGGTGAGGCCCTGTGGCGGGCGGTCCAGTAGTTCCTCAGTGGACGAAACAGAACTCGTTGCCCTCTGGGTCGCGCATCACCTGGAAGCTGCCCTGCTCGTCGGTGACGACCACACCCTCGCGGGTCGCCCCGAGGTTCACGGCCTTCACGACGGCGGCCTCGATGTCGCCGACCGCGAAGTCGAGGTGCAGCCGGTTCTTCACGTCCTTGCGCTCGGGCACCGGCTGGAACGACATCCGCGGCCCGCCGGGCGGTTCGACGTGAGCCCAGCCGTGCGCGCGGTTCACCGGTTCCCCGCCGAGCAGCTCGGCCCAGAACCGGACGAGCCGGCTCGGGTCGTTGCAGTCGACGACGATCTGTTCGAGCCTCACGTCTCCACCAGGTTCTCTCGGGCCCAGTCGCAACAGAGATCCAGCAGTCCCAGCAGCTTGTGCCCCTGCTCAGTCAGCTCGTACTCGACGCGCGGAGGGTTCTCGTCGTACTCGGTGCGCGTGACTGTGCCCTCGCGCTCCATCGCCCGCAACGTCTCGGTGAGCACTTTGGGCGTCACCGCGGGGATCTCCGCGCGCAGTTCGGTGAAACGCCGACGGTCGTGGTGCAGCGCCCTCAGCACATGAGCGGTCCACTTGTCACCGATGCGGTAGGGCAGGCTCGTCTGCAGGCCTGACGGAACGCATTCCACCTGGTCACCCCCGATATCGTTGCGGAAACCGGCTACCCCGAGCCTACCTTCGCGCTCATGACGAAGATCGTTGTGTTCGGCGCCTCCGGGCGAGCGGGAAAGCAGATCGCGGCGGTCGCGGAGGCGCGCGGCCACGAGGTCCTGAGGATCGGCAGGGACCCCGGCGTGCACAAGGCCGCGGAAGTGCTGGCCGGGCAGGGCGCGGGGTACGACGTGGCGGTGAGCGCGGTGGCCGACCTGCAGGTCGATGCGGCGGAGTTCTACACCGAGGCGGCTCGCGCACTGGTGGCGTCCGGCGTCGGGCGAATCATCGTGGTGGGCGTGTTCCCGCTGCTGGAGGCCTCGCCTGGAGTGCGGATGGTGGACCTGCCGGACTTCCCGGAGGAGAACCGCGCGTTCATGGAGGGCCACGCGGCGGGCGTGCGGGTGCTCGCCGACTCCGACGCCGAGTGGCTGGTGATCAGTCCGGTGGGGATGTTCGGCGGCACGAGCTCCGGCAAGTACCGGATCGGCACGCTCGATCCGAGCGACGAGCTGACCTACGAGGACTTCGCACGGGCCGTGGTGGACGAAATCGAAACCCCAACCCACCACCACACTCAAATCGGCGTCACCTCAGTGAGCTAACTCACGAACACCGCACAAACGGCCTGTGTGTCGCCCCTGGTCCCGCGACCCAGATGGGGGTCCGGGGGCGAGCCCCCGGCTGGGGGTCTGGGGGCTCGGCCCCCAGAGGACACGACGAAAGAGGCCTGTCTGCGCACTCCGCAGACAGGCCTCTGACACCTCTGTAGCCCCGAAGGGATTCGAACCCTCGCTACCGCCTTGAGAGGGCGGCGTCCTAGGCCGCTAGACGACGGGGCCCTAGAACTTCTTGCTGGTTTGAACCTTATCAGATCGCTCTGGCCGGTCCAAATCCGGCTATTCAATTCTATTTTCAGCAGCTCCGAAAGCTTACCCAGAGGGCAGTTCTTCCGTAG
>JAVXWK010000760.1:0-12112 GCA_032230575.1 Pseudonocardiales bacterium
AGGCGATCCGGCGACGACCACCATGAGGTCACCAGCCGAGTAACGGCCGATCTCGATCATGGACGTGTCGACCTGGCGGACCATCTCGTCGGTGGACTCCACGCGCGGCACCAGGAACGTCTCGGTGCCCCACGTCAGCGCGAGCTGCGAGCGCACCGCCGGCTCCGGCGTGAAGGCCAGCAGCGGCAGGTGCGTGTGCAGACGAGCCAACCGGCGAACGGTGTCGCCGGACTGGGTGAAGGCCACCAGAGCCTTGGCGTTCAGGCGCTCGCCGATGTCGCGAGCCGCATAGGAGATCACGCCGCGCTTGGTGCGCGGGACGTGGGTCAGCGGCGGCACGACGACCGACTCGGTCTCGACTGCCTCGATGATGCGGCCCATGGTCTGCACGGACTCGATGGCGTAGCGGCCGACCGAGGTCTCGCCGGACAGCATCAGGGCGTCCGCGCCGTCGAGCACCGCGTTCGCGACGTCGGACGTCTCGGCGCGGGTCGGGCGGGAGTTGGTGATCATCGAGTCGAGCATCTGGGTCGCGACGATGACCGGCTTGGCGTTCTCGCGGGCGATCTGGATCGCTCGCTTCTGCACCAGCGGCACGTGCTCCAGCGGCAGCTCGACGCCCAGGTCACCGCGGGCGACCATGACGCCGTCGAACGCGAGGACGATGGCCTCGAGGTTGTCCACCGCTTCCGGCTTCTCGATCTTCGCGATCACCGGGAGACGCTTGCTGCCCGAACGGTCCATGATCTGGTGGACCAGGTCGATGTCCGCCGGCGAGCGCACGAACGAGAGTGCGATGAAGTCCACGCCCAGCGAGAGCGCGAACTCGAGGTCCTCGATGTCCTTCTCGGACAGCGCGGGCACGGAGACGTCCATGCCGGGCAGCGAAAGGCCCGGGTTGTTGCTGACGGGTCCGCCCTCGGTGACCTCGCACACGACGTCGGAACCTTCGACGTCGACGACCACGAGGCCGACCTTGCCGTCGTCCACGAGCAGCCGGTCACCGACCTTGGCGTCCTTCGCGAGCTCCTTGTACGTCGTGGACACGCGGTCGTGCGTGCCTTCGACGTCCTCGACGGTGATGCGGACCACGTCGCCGTTGTTCCAGTCGACCGGACCCGCGGCGAACCGGCCGAGGCGGATCTTGGGGCCCTGGAGGTCGGCGAGGATGCCCACGGCACGACCCGACTCGTCGGCTGCCGCACGGACCATGTCGTAGACCTGCTTGTGGTCGGCATGGCTGCCGTGGCTGAAGTTCATCCTGGCCACGTCCATACCGGCCGCTACCAGGTCGCGGACCTTGTCCGGCGTGCCAGTGGCGGGACCGAGGGTACAGACGATCTTTGCGCGTCGACTCACGTCTGGAGAGAGTAGTCCTCCTTCCTGGACCGATCCCGAACTACCACTCAGTAATGTTCTGACCATGGGCCGAGTACTCCCTTTTGTGATCGCGGCGTTGCTCAGCGTCGTCGTGTTGTTCACCCCCGAGTCAGGTGTGCCGAGCTCGCCACCGGGCACGGACAAGGTCGTGCACACGCTGCTGTTCGCCCTGCTCGCGTACACCGGCCTATACGCGAAACTTTCTCGCATTTTGCCGATCCTGGTGGTCTACGCGGGGGTGAGCGAGGTCCTCCAGCACCTCATCACGCCACTTCACCGCAGTGGTGACGTGCTCGACGCCCTGGTGGACGTCGTGGGCATCGCGCTCGGCTGGGCTATCGCCGCGGCGATTCGCTCACGCCAACGTGGTCCTCGCACCAGGCGTTGAAGTCCCTGAGCTGCCGCCACGACTTCCGCACCCGGTCGAGGCACCCCGGCTCGTGCAGCACGTCGTCCGGCTCCCAGACCTTCCGCACCCAGATCGACCTGTGCTTGAGCAGGTCGAGGTGCGGGTGGTCGTCGTCGATCCCGCGCGGCTTCGACTTCATCACGTCACCGTGCAGCGACCAGCCCTGCTTGAGCAGCTTGTCGATGATCTTGCGCAGCAGCAGGCCGTGCGCGTCCACCGAGGCGCGGTAACGAGCCAGCTGGTCCGGGGCCATGTGGTACGAACCGCCGCCGGTCGCGAGGCCCTCCGAGCTGATCTGCGTGTAGTACGCACCGCCGCCGCGACCCTTTTCGATGACGCCGCCGCAGTGGGTCTTGTACGGCGTCTTGTCCTTGGAGAACCGCACGTCCCGGTACGGGCGGAACACCTTGCCCTCGCCGAACTCCTTCTCCAGGTCCGCGAGCAACGCCTCCATCGGCGCCTTCACGTCCCGGAGGTAGGTCCCCTTGTTGTCGTCCCAGTAGGCCTTCGAGTTGTCGAGCTCGAGGCCGTCGTAGAAGTCGATGGCGTACTCGCCAAAGCCGGTGAACGTCACCGAGTCAGCCTAGTTAGATCGCCCATGTGCGTGAAATTCGTTTGAGCGCACATGATCAAGGCCATAATCAGGTGAATGGCCCGCCGTATCAACGCGCTCGCGACCTGGCTGCACACGCTCGAGCCGGACGAGGTGGCGGCGATACTCGTGCACCGCCGGGACGTGGCGGATCGGTACATCCACACGTTGAAGGACCTCGCGACGCAGCTCACCGACTCCGATTCGGTGCACCTGGTCGAGGACACGCTGGACCAGGGCGCGATCGACGTGCTCGGCGCGATCGTGGCGCAGGGCAACACCGGCACGGTCGACACGGTGTGCGCCGGCCTGCGGTGCTCGATCGACGACTTCGAACGGGCGTTCGGGCAGCTCGAGGAACGCGCGCTGGCGTGGCCGGACGGGGCCAGGCTCATCGCGGTGAACTCGGTGCGGGCGACCGGCGCGAAGCACGACCAGCTGACATTGCGGCCGAAGAACCCCGTGCGGCGCAAGGCGTCCGGGGTGTCCCCAGTGGTCGCTGTGATGTCCACTGTGGACGGTGTGGCACGGTTGCTCGCCCACTGCGAGCAGGACAACTTCGACGCCCGCTACACCGGCGGTGTCGCGACGGTCGAGATCCGGCGGGTCGCACGGGCGCTGCGGGTCGCGGACGGCGTGCTGCGGCTGTGGCTGGAGCTCGCGGTCGAGGCGCAGCTGATCGGCATCGAACGCGCGCGGCTGCTGCCCACGAAGCACGCGGACTCCTGGCTCGGCTCGGCGCCCGGCGCGCGGCTCGCGGCGCTGGTCAAGGCGTGGCAGCGGATGGACTGGCGGCCCGAGCCGGACCAGGCGCGGGCGGCGTTGCGCGACTACACCGGGGCAGCCGGGCTGGCTCTCAGGCGTACCGCGCTGGAGCGGTTCTCGGCGGACGAGGCCTACACCGACCTCGACGAACTGGTCGCCGACCTGGTGTGGGAGCGGCCGGCGGTGCAGGACCTGCGCGCGACGGCGGCGGTGATGAGCGAGATGGAGTCGCTCGGTTTGTTATCGGGCGGCGCGCTGACCCCGTTAGGTGCCGCGGTGCTGAACAACGGTGACATCGACGCTGCCGCCACCGAACTGATGCCGCCGGCAGCCGAGAAGGCCGCGTTCCAGACGGACATGACCGCGGTGGTGAACGGGCTGCCGTCGCCTGAGCTGAGCGCGACGCTGAACCTGGTGGCGGACCTGGAGGACAACGACGCCGCCCGCGTGTGGCGCCTGTCCGCCGGTTCGGTGCGGCGCGCGTTGGACACCGGGCTGACCGCGGACGACGTGCTGGCGAAGCTCGCGGCCGTGTCGGAAGCGCCGTTGCCACAGGTGATCGAGCACCAGGTGCGGGACGTGGCACGCAGGCACGGGCATCTGACGGTGACGGACGTGGCGAGCTGCGTGCGGGCTGAGGATCCGATGCTGCTGCGGGAGATCGCCAAGTCGAAGCGGCTGACGTCGTTGAAGCTGCGGTTCCTGGCGCCGACCGTGCTGGCGTCGGCGCACCCGATGGCGGAGACGCTGACGGCGTTGCGCAGAGCCGGATACGCGCCGACCGGGCTCGACGCGGGCGATCAGTCCATTGTGGAGCGTGTCGAACGGCGCAGGGCACCGGCTCGCGGGGAACGCAGGCCGGACCGGTGGTGGCGGACCGAGATGGACGATCTCGAACTGGCCCAGCTCGCGATCAGGCTGGTCGAGCAGGAACGGCCGAGTGTCGGACGGGGCACGCCGCGGGCCGGCGCGGCACGGATGCTGCGCGACCAGAACGTCTTCCTGCGCGACGAGGAAGTGCTGATCCTGGCCGCGGCACTGGTGGACGGCAACCCCGTCGAGATCAGGTACGCGAGCGGTCCGCGGCAGCTGGAGACGCACGTGATCACGCCGGCCAAGCACCTCGAAGGTGTGCTGACCGCGGACTGCGAGGACGGATCGACGCGCGAGTTCGCGATCGGTCACCTCCGCAAGGTCGCCGTACCCGCGTGAACAGCTGGTGAAGTTCCGGTCCGCAAGCTGATCACGTGCTGATACTGGAAGGGTGGCCGATCCGTTTTCCGCCGGACTGCTGATGGTGCTGGAGACCGTGCTGGAGCGCGTTCTGGTCGGTCTCTTCGACGTCGTGCACAAAGGCTCCAGGGACAAGAAACGTCAACGCGAGCTGACCAGGCCGGGACCGCTGGTCGAGCGGGTCAGCGCGGAGCTCGCGCGTGGTGAGCTGAGCACCGTCGAGCAGCACGAGTGGCAGGCCGCCGTCGACGCGGTGCGTGAGTCCCTCGAGGCGTCGCTGCCGTTGCGCGACGACGAGGCGTTGCGGGTGATGCTGACGCCCGAGTCGTTGCGGAACCACGTGTTCTCCAAGTCGGAGAAGATCCGGCGGTCGGCAAGCCTGTCCGACCACGCGACGGCCGTCTACGACGCGTTGCTGCTGCGCGTGTGCGTGGCCGTTGTCGAACTGGTGTGGTCGCAGCCGGAGTACGCGCGGCGGCTCGCCGTGGAGATGTTCCGAATCGGCCGGGCGACCGCGGATGCCGTGGCGCGGCTCGCTGACCAGCAGCAACTGGCGCTGGCGGCGTCGCACCGCGACTTCGAGGACCGCTACGCGGACCAGGTCGCGCACTCGCTGGGCGGGCTGGAGTTGTTCGGGGTGTCGCGCGGACGGGCGCCGCGCAGGCACTCGTTCGACACCTCGTACGTGTCGCTGGCGGTGGCACGGGTCGGCGACACCGACGAGCTGACCGGCGCCGGACTGCCGGTGGCGGCGGCGCTGGCGGACACCCCTCGCGTGCTGATCCGCGGTGGCGCGGGAGCGGGCAAGACGACGTTCCTGCGCTGGCTCGCGATGAACGCGCTCGGCGAGACGCGGACCTCGGGCAACGACTGGCTCGGGCTGGTGCCGTTCTTCGTGCCGCTGCGGCAGTACACGACGCTGCCGAAACCCGAGGAGTTCATCTCGTCCACCGCCTCGATGATCGAGGAGGAGAAGCCGGCGGGGTGGGTCACCGCGCGGCTCAAGGAAGGGCGCGCGCTGGTCCTCGTCGACGGCGTGGACGAGCTGGTGTCCGAACGGCGGGAGGAGGCGCGCCAGTGGCTCTGCAGTCTGGTGAAGGCGTATCCGGAAGCCCGGTACGCGATCACCACCCGTCCGGCCGCCGTGCCCGAGGACTGGATGGCGGAGTGCGACTTCGAGACGTTCGACCTGTTGCCGTTGAGCGACAAGGGTGTTCGCGACTTCGTGGAAGCCTGGCACACCGCAGCCCGTGACGAGCCCGGCCTCACGCGGGACGCGCGGGTGTGGCTGATCGAGTGCGAGACACGGCTGATCTCCACCCTGGCCAGGCGGCCTGATCTGCGGCGGCTGGCGTCGAGCCCGTTGCTGGCCGGGCTGCTGTGCGCGTTGCACCAGGACCGGAACATGCATCTGCCGCGCGATCGGCGGTCGTTGTACGAGGCGGCCTTGGATTTGTTGCTGGTGCGGTGGGACGAGGACCGCGGGCTGGCGCTGCCGTCGTTCTCCAAGGAGGAACAGCTCGTTCTGCTGCAACGGTTCGCGTACTCGTTGGTGCGCAACCGGGAGCTGATGGTGCCGCGCGAGGAAGCCGTGCACCGGCTGGGCAACGCGATGCGTGGGCTGCGGTCGCACGAGATCGATCCGCACGAAGCGATGCAGCGGTTGCTCGAACGGGCCGGGCTGCTGCGCGAGGTCTCGTCGGAACGCGTGCAGTTCGTGCACCGGACGTTCCGGGACTACTTGGCCGCCAAGGAAGTTGTCGACGCCGGTGACCTGAACCTGCTGGTGGACAGAGCACATCTCGACGAGTGGCACGACGTCGTGGTGATGGCCGTCGCGCACGCCAGGCCGCGCGAACGGGCTCGTGTGCTGATGGACCTGTTGGCAGGCAACGACGACACGCGCAAGGACGAGCGTGGCCGCGACAAGTTGCGGCTGTTGGCCTTGGCCTGTCTGGAGCAGGCCGACGTGATCGAACCGGAGACCGCGCGGGCGCAGGTGACGTCCGCGGCCGCCTCGCTGATCCCGCCGAAGAGCTTCGCGCACGCCGACGCGCTGTCCGAGGCCGGGTCGTTCGTCGTGGATCTGCTGCCAGGCCCGGAAGCCACCGAAGAAGCGGCGTACATCGTGCGGACGCTGGCCAACATCGGCGGAGAGGGAGCGTGGGAGCGGATCGCGGAGTTCGTGGCGGTGGATCACGCGATGGTGATCGACGAGCTGCTGCGGGCGTGGCGGAACACCCCGGATGCGGAGAACTACGCCAGGACCGTGCTGTCCAAAGTGGATTTCGGCGACCGGCGGGTGGATGTCCGCGGCTGGCACCGGATCCAGTTCATCATGTATCTGGAGAAGCTCCGGTACGTGCGGTGCATCGGCAACATCAACCCACTGGATCCGCTGGGCGCCATGCCGTCACTGCACCGGCTGGAGCTGTGGCAGAACGAGGTGATGCGCGACCTGGCACCGTTGGCGGCTTCGCGTTCCTTGAAGGAGCTGCACCTGAGCCGGTGCCGTCCGCTCGGGCGGATCGACCTGTCGCCGGTGAGGAACCTCGACGAGCTGCACCTGCACTTCAGCCGGGTCGAGCTGGCGTCGCTGGAGGGCGGAGCGCTGCGGCGGCTGCGGATCCGCGACTCGGCGACCGACGACGGGCTGGCCGCGCTGCCGGACTTGCCCGCGTTGCGCGAGCTGGCGATCGACCACCGCCCGCCCTACTCGCTGGCGGGGCTGGAGCGGTGGCCGGCCATCGCTGTGCTCGAGGTGTTCGGCGTGCCGTCGGCGGGCGACCTGCGCGTGCTGCCGGCGTTGGAACACCTCGTCGTGCACCAGCCGGAGTCGTTGGCACGGCTGGAGGAGCTGCGTGGAGAGCTGCCCGGGGTGCGCATCACGACGTGAGACCGGGGCGGCTGCCCCGGCACCGTCTCACCACTGAATGTCGGCGAGGCTTCCCAGCGGCTTCCGTTCCGACTCGTCCAGCAGCTGCACCGACGCCGTGTCGGCGGCGTGCAGCTCGGCCGGGAAGGTGAAGTTCACGCGCTTCTCCAGCTCGGCCACCGACACCTGGAACACGCGGAACTCGTCCAGGTCGAGCGCTTCAGCCAACACCAGGTTCTGCGTGAGCAGGAACGCGCTGCAGTGCAGCTCGCCGTCCACCACGAACGCGATCGCCTTGTAGAACTCGCGCGGGATCGGCACGCCGCGGAACACCCTGTCGTCGGCGTTGAAGACCGGGCCGCCGTAGACGCTGACCTTGAGGTTGTCGACGTCGACGTCCGCGAGCACCGCGTCCTCGAGCCTGCCCCAGAGCCCTTCCTTCGTGCTCTGGTTGAAGTCGTCCATCTGCGGCGTGATGTTCGTGAAGAAGAACGAGTCCTTGTTCGCCTTCTGCGCCTCCGCCTTCGGGCCCCAGCACAGGTCCGCCCGGCGCGCGAGGTGCCCGCGGTCGAGCCGGTTGTCGCGGTAGAGCTCGTCGCCGGTCTGGAACTCCGCCGGGACCCTGGGGTCCTTGATGAACGGGATGTTGCTGCGGCTCAGGGCCTTCATCTCGCCACCGTCGATGTTCCACGCGACCCAGATCGCGAACTTGCGCGACTTGCTGAGCGCGAGCGAGAAGTGCGTGTAGTCGATCGTGGTCGAGCCGGTCAGCTCGACCGCGTCGTCGGCACCTGTCTCGGTCAGCGTCGGGAGTCCCGCGGCGGTGCCGAGGAACTTCGCGTCAAAACCTGCGTTGGTCATGTGTCGCCCCCTGTTGGCTCATCTGCAAGGTCGACACATCACAGGAGGCCGTTAGCCGGATACACCCGAACGGCCCAGTGTTCACGAGGTCTTCTTGACCAGTTTGCCGTCCGGGGCGATCGCGAACCACTCGTCGTCGACGCCCTGGCCGTTCAGGTCACCAGCGACCTGGTCTCCCACGTAGTAGTAGAGCGGCCACTTTCCGTACACGGCCTGCGAGCTCTCGTCGACCCGGGAGACGAGGTTCGCGTCCGCGCCGTCCTTGGCGTCCACTTCGGACTGGGCGGTGAGCGCGGGCCAGACGGCGATGCAGTCGGCGTCGCACGCACTGGACTTGTTTTCATCCTTGGTGAATGCGTACAGCGTCCGTCCCATTTGGTCGACCAGGATCGGCCCCAGGTCGGACTGCGCGATCTTCACCTCGGCGTTGGCCGGCGCCTCCTGCTGGGCAACCTGTTGCGGCGCCTCGTTTCCGCAGGCAGCGAGGCCCGCGAGCAGGGCGGGCAGCAGCAGAATTCCCATACGTGCACGCATGTTCTTCTCCAAAGTGGTCGTTCCTGTTCCCACCCTCGACACGTGCGGAGACGTCGTTCGGTTCACTGACGAACTTTCTTTGAACCGAATCCGGCCGGGGTCCGTGTTGGTCATGTCGGGTCCGCCAGACCCCCCGACTCCCACTGAGGAGCCTTGGAGTACATCCCATGTCCCGCAACAAAACTGTCGCTGCCGCATGCCTGATGGGCGCCGCGCTCGGGTTGGCCGTGGTGACACCGGCGTCCGCCGCGCAGGACGCCGTGACCGTGAAGATCACGAACCAGGCCGGGTACGAGGCCACCTTCTGCGCCGCTGACGTGCTGGAAGGACGGTGCCTCGACGGCGCGAAGAAGGGCGAGTCGCGCACCTTCACCGTGAAGCCGAACAAGGGGCCGATCGAGGTCCGCGTGGTCGTGAAGAACGGCGGTTCGGTCTTCCAGAACTTCACCGCCGACGGGCCGACGCTGAACATCGACGCCGGTGGCTCAGCGGCCACCCCGACGGCGACCAAAGCCGCTGGTGGTGAGCACGGCGAGCACGGCGGCCACAACCCGGCGCCGACCAATCCGGCACCGAATCCCACCCAGCCCGCTCCCGCACCGGTCAAGGGCAAGCCGATGTTCTTCTCGGCCGACCTGGACGGCAGGCAGGAGGTCCCGACGGCCGGTGGTCCGGCCGTGGGTGACGCGGACGCCTCAGCGAAGGCGTTGGTCGAGGTGCGCGGTGACCGCGTGACGTTCGCGGTCGAGTGGAAGAAGACCTCGCAGCTCACGCTCGGCCACATCCACCAGGGCAACGCCGGTCAGAACGGCCCGGTGAAGGTCAACCTGTTCGGCACGCCGATGCCGGAGACGTTGTCCGCGGCCGCCGGTCAGACCGTGATCGACCCGAAGCTCGCGGACGACATCCGCAAGAACCCGGCGGGCTTCTACGTGAACCTGCACAGCACCGAGAAGTCCGGCGGCGCCGTCCGCGCGCAGCTCAAGCCGCTCGGCAAGAACGTGAACCCGCTGGACATCATCAAGGGCGGCAAGGTCCGCGCGTTCTCCAACGGCCGCAACGAGGTGCCGGTGCAGGACGGCCCGAAGGTCGGCGACCCGGACGGCCAGGCCGTCACGTTCGTGCAGCCCTCGGGCAACGGTGTCGACTTCTCGCTGGCGTGGGTGAACATCGACGCGCCGACGCTGGGCCACGTCCACCAGGGCGTCGCCGGTCAGAACGGCGCGGTGAAGATCACGTTCTTCGGCACCGCCGTCCCGCAGGGCATCTTCGCGGTGTCCGGTACGGCCACTGCCGACAAGGCCACGCTGGACGCGCTGAAGAAGTCGCCGAAGGACTTCTACTCGAACCTGCACACCGGTCCGTTCCCCGGTGGAGCCGTTCGCGGCCAGTTCACGTCTCACTAGTGACCAACTGAATGGAGGTGCCCGCGGCCGCGACCCCCACGGCCGCGGGTACCTCGTTTCAGACGCTGATGAGCGCTGCGTGCTCGATCTCCCGGCACACCTCGTCCCGGCGGGCGGGCACGAACGGGAAGAAATGCCCTCCCGGCAGCACGACCTCGCGGAACCGTGCGCTCGTGTGGTTCTCCCACAACGAGACCAGCTCCACCGGCACCACCTCGTCCTCCGCACCGGCCAGCGCGGTCAACGCGACGGGGACCACCGTGCGGCGATGGTCTGCCAGGAGTTCGAGCGCCAGCACCAGATCTTCCGCGGCCAGGTCGGCCCGCGGAATCTCGTGGGTGCTCGGCGGCACGGATCCGCTGACCACCAAGGCGTCGCACTGCGCGGCACACGCCAGGGCGAGCGTGCCGCCGAGACTGTGTCCGAAGAAGACAGTCGGAATCCTGCGCAGTGCAGCCAGTTCCGTAGCAACCCCGTCGACGGCCGCAGTCGCAGTGGTACCGGCTGGTTCACCACGGCGGCGTTCGCGGCCGGGCAACGTCACCCCGCGCACCTCGATCAGCGGCTGCAGATCGCGCAGCAACGGCAGATAGGCGCCCGGCCCCGCCCCCGCGTGCGGGAAGACGACCAGACGAGCCTTGGCGGGCAACGCGGTCACCCGCAACGGTGCGGTCCAGGTGCTCATGCGCGTGCTCCGGTCAGCGCTTTGCGAACGGTGCGGCCGTTCTTGCTGCCCAGCACGCCGTCCGCGACCAGACGTTCCAGCACCGGCGCGGGCGCACTGCCCGTGGCCTGCCACAGGCTGCGCTGAATCTCCAGCGCGACGTCCGTGCCGACCACGTCCAGCAGCCGCAACGGCCCGAGCGGCAACCCGAGCGCGGCCCGCACGGCCGTGTCCAGATCGCCGGGGTTCAGGCCGTCCAGCAACGCGAGCGTCGTGTTGAGGCACGGGAACAGCAGGCGGTTCACGATGAACCCCGCACGATCCCCGCACACCACCGGCGACTTCCCCAGGTCCGCGCACACCCGCAAGGCAGTGGCCAGCACGTCCGCCCCGGTGTGCCCGGTGCGCACGACCTCGACGAGCTCCATCACCGGTGCGGGGTTGAAGAAGTGCAGCCCCACCACGTCGTGCGGACGCGAGGTCGCCAGCGCGATCTCGACCACCGGAAGGCTGGATGTCGTGGTGGCGAGCACCGCGCCCGGCCGGCACTCCAGGTCGATCAGGGCCATGACCTCCCGCTTCACCGCGAGGTCCTCCGCGACCGCCTCGACCACGAGGTCCCGGTCGGCCAGCGTCGCGTAGTCGGTGCTCACCGCGAACCCGCCACCGGCAAGGCGTTCGGCGCTGCGACCGACCACGAGCGTGTCGAAGTCCGCGGAGACGAAGACCTCAGCGATGCCCCGAGCCATCGTGCCGGTGCCGACCACCGCGACCTTGCGCACAGAGCGAGGCGTGCCCGGCGCCGGCGACACGATCCCGGTCGCCGGGAGGCCTGTCCCGGCCATCAACCGCATCGGCCCGATCGCCATCCCCGCGCCTGCCCGCATGGCCACGTCGAGGTCCTCAGCGGTGACGTACCCCTCCGCCACCATCGCCGCGGCGTCGCGCAACATCCCGAACGCGACAGCGCCGGCCGCCTCAGCACATCCGGTACCGGACCGCACCCGCAAACCAGCACGCGAAAGATCAGCGGCGAACGCATCCGCCACCGCGGTGAGCGCCGGATGCCCGCCGGCCGGAGTGTTGATCTCCAGAAGACCCGTGTGCGCCGCCGGGCCGCAGAACTGCACGGCCAGGAACCGGTCCGGCCGCGGCGCCGACACCCGCACCGGCACCGCGGTGGTCGCCAGCACCGTGGTCTCGCAGCACATCCGGTCCAGCGCGTCGAGCACGGACTGCTTGGCCTCCTCGGGCACGGCCTCGATCACGAGCCCGCACCCGGCGAGCTGGTCGGCCGTGAAATCGCGGCCCAGCACGACGACCCGGCGCCCGCTCGCCGCGAGCAGATCAGCGAGGCGACGGCCGGCCGGTCCCGAACCGACTACGCCCACCT
>JAVXWK010000795.1:0-26389 GCA_032230575.1 Pseudonocardiales bacterium
CCGCCCTCGATGGGTAGGGGACTGGCGGACCCAACAGGAGGAGCACTCATGAGCGAGCAGCCCGCAACGGATGCCGGCACGACCAAGCCCGCCGGCGCAGGCGTCGGGACGGATGAGCTGGCCGAGCAGGTCGGCGAGCAGACGTCGAGCGACCTGCAGGCGGAGGATGTCTTCGAGCGCGAGGCCGATGGCGCTGCGACCGACACCGAGGCGGCCAAGGCCGACGGCGACGACCTCGCCTGACGACCCGGCAGGCGTCAGTCGCCGGTGGTGCCGTCGATCGCCTCGCGGAGCAGGTCGGCGTGGCCGTTGTGGCGGGAGTACTCCTCGACCATGTGGGTCAGGATCCAGCGCAGGCTCACCTTCTTGCCGTCCGCCCACGGCGCGCGCTTGCTCAGCTGACCGAGGTCACCGGAGTCCAGGGCTTCCGCGACGCACTTGCGGGCGCGTTCGACGTCGTCCTGCCAGAGCGCTTTGAGCTGCTCAGGAGTGTCCTGGGCGGCCGAGTGCCAGTCCCAGTCGTTGTCGGCCTTCCAGTCGACGCTCGCCCACGGTTCCAGCGGCTCGCGGTCGTGCAGCACGGTGTGGAACCACTGCTGCTCGACGTACGCGAGGTGCTTGAGCAGGCCGCCGAGCGTCATCGACGACTTCGCGGTGGTCTGGTTGAGCTGCTCCGCGGTCAGGCCGTCGGTCTTCCACGCGAGGGTGGCGCGGTGGAACTCCAGGAAGCCGGTCAGGGTGGCGAGCTCGTCGCCGTCCATCGGCGGTTCGGGACGGTCGCGCCGGTCGAAGTCGGTCATGAACCGGGACGCTAGTCGAGCGGACGCAGCACGCGGTCCAACCATTCGCCAACGGATCGGCCCACGTCCGAGACGGACGCCTTCAGCGAGTGGTCGCCCTTGAGCAGAACGACCTCGCGGTGAGGCGCACGCGCGGGCTGGCCGAACGGGTCGTTCTCCCCCTGCACGACCAGCGTGGCGACCTCGACGCCGTCCAGCTCGGCCATGCGGGACTTCTCCGGCCTGCCCGGCGGGTGCACGGGGAACGCCAGGCACAGCACCGCGACCGCCTGGCCCTCGACCGACGTCCGGCAGGCCACGCGCGCGCCCGACGACCGGCCCCCGAACACCAGGGGCAGGCCGTCGAACCAGCGTTCGCCGAGGTCGTCGACCACGGCGAGCCACGCGGTGTCGAGCTGGTTTGCCGGTGCGGGCGCACGGCGGCCGGCGACGCGGTAGGGCTGTTCGATCAGGGCCACGTGCACGCCGACGGCGTTCGCGGCGTGGCACGCGGCGACCAGATCCGGGGCCTCGACGCTGCCACCGGCGCCGTGGCCCAGCAGAAGAGCCGCACGCGGTTCGTGGGCACAGTGCAGTGAGGCCCTCGCGGGGCCGTGCGGCGTGTCCACCAACAGCGTTGTCACGACAGCTCGAACAACGTGGATGAGGGCTTCTCGTCCTCGGTCAGCGAGACGCGGTCCATCAGGTGCGGGTTGTTGTTCTTCACGCTGTTCACCTCAGTCGACACCGGACGCAGCTCCAGCGCGTCGACGATCGACGGGTCCGGCGCCAGCAACCCGGACGGGTCCTGCGACGTCGGGTCGAGCCACGCCGACCAACGGTCCTGAGGCAGCAGCAACGGCATGCGGTGGTGCACCTCGGTCATCGCGCCGATGGCGTCCGTCGTCAGCACCGCGCACGTGACGGTCGGAACGTCGTCCTTCCACCACACGGACCAGATGCCCGCCATCGCCAGCGAAACGTCATCTCCGAGCGTGATGAAGTACGGCTGTTTGCGCCCCTCGCCCGGCTGCCATTCGTACCAACCGGCGGCGGGGATGATGCAGCGGCGCTTCATCGCGGACTGCTTGTAGGCGGGCTTCTCCAGCACGCTCTCGGCCCGCGCGTTGATCATCTTGGCCGCGCCGGAGAGGTCCTTCGCCCAGTGTGGAACCAAACCCCAGCGCATGACGCGGACGCTGCGTTCCAGCTCGTCGTCCTCAGGTTTGCGCTCGACCACCGTCATGACGTGCTTGGTGGGAGCGATGTTGTAGTCCGCGCCCGGCGCCTCGTCGCCGGTCCCGTCCACCGCGTCGAACTCGGCTGCCAGCAGCGCCGGGTCCTTGGTGGATGCGTACCTACCACACAAAACCGATCACCTCCGAAGTCGTCATCGTCGCACGTCGGGAACACCTGTGCGAGCCGCCCCAGTCCGCGTGCGGGATCATTGCGGCATGACTCAGCACTGGTCAGCCCCCAGCGCGTCCGGCCCAGTCCACTCGACGGTGCCGGTGCCCGGCTCGAAGTCGATCACGAACCGCGTCCTGGTGCTCGCGGCACTGGCCGACGGGCCGTCGACCGTGCACGCACCGTTGCGCAGCCGGGACACCGCGTTGATGGCTGCCGCGCTCTCCTCGCTGGGTGTGAACTTCTCCGATCGCGAGGACGGCGGCTGGGACGTCATGCCCGGTCTGCTGCGCGGTCCGGCCGACGTCGACTGCGGTCTCGCGGGCACGGTGATGCGGTTCCTGCCGCCCGCTGCCGCGCTGGCCGAGGGCGAGATCAGGTTCGACGGCGACCCGCACGCCCGCACGCGTCCGATGGCGACCGTGCTGGGTGCGTTGCGGTCGCTGGGCGCGGAGATCGACGGCGACGCGCTGCCGTTCACGTTGCACGGCACGGGATCGCTGCCCGGTGGCGAGGTGACGATCGACGCGTCCGGCTCGTCGCAGTTCGTCTCGGGGCTGCTGCTGAGCGCCGCCCGGTACGACAAGGGCGTGACGGTCCGGCACGACGGCAAGCCCGTGCCTTCGTTGCCGCACATCGACATGACGGTTCAGACCCTGCGTTCGGTCGGCGTCCGGGTGGAGACCGACGCGAACGTGTGGCACGTCGAGCCCGGCACGATCGCCGCCCGCACGTGGCACGTGGAGCCGGACCTGTCGAACGCGACGGTGTTCCTGGCGGCGGCCGCGGTGACCGGTGGCGAGGTGACGATTCCGCACTGGCCGGCGGAGACCACGCAGCCCGGCGACTCGGTGCGCGACATCTTGCGGCGCATGGGCTGCGAGGTCTTCGTCTCGGAGCGCGGTTTGACCGTGCGCGGGCCTTCGAAGCTGTCCGGTTTGGACATCGACCTGCGCGACGAGAGCGAGCTGACGCCGACGGTCGCGGCGCTGGCGTCGCTGGCCGAGGGACAGACGATCATCCGCGGTGTCGCGCACATCCGCGGCCACGAGACGGACCGGATCGCGGCGCTGGTCAACGAGATCAACGCGTTGGGCGGCAACGCTTCCGAGACCGAGGACGGGCTGATCATCAACCCGGCGCCGCTGCACGGCGGTGTGTGGAAGGCCTACGCGGACCACCGGATGGCGACCGCGGGCGCGATCATCGGGCTGGTGGTGCCGGGCGTCGAGGTCGACGACATCGGCAGCACGACCAAGACGATTCCCGACTTCCCGGGGATGTGGAACGCCATGCTCGGCGGGGACGCGTAGAAGTGAGCAAGCAGGACTGGCGCAAGCTCGACGAGTCCGACGTGCGCGTGCGCCCCGGCAAGGGGACGCGGCCGCGCAGCAAGAGGCGGCCAGAACACGCCGATGCCGAGACCGCGATGGTGATCGGCGTCGACCGGGGCCGCTGGACGTGCGCGATGGAGTCCGGTGCCGTCGTCACCGCGATGCGCGCGCGTGAACTGGGCCGCACGCCCGTGGTGGTGGGCGACCAGGTCGGCATCGTCGGGGACACGACGGGTCAGCCGGACACGCTGGCCCGCATCGTGCGCGTCGAGGAACGGACCTCGGTGCTGCGCAGGACCGCGGACGACACCGACCCGTTCGAACGAGTCGTCGTCGCGAACGCCTCCCAGCTCATCATGGTCGTGGCGCTGGTGGATCCGCCGCCGCGCACGGGTTTCATCGACCGGTGCCTCGTCGCCGCCTATGCCGGCGGCCTGGAACCGGTGCTGTGCCTGACGAAGTCCGACCTGGCGTCCGCGGACTCGTTGCTGGCGCTGTACACCGAGCTCGACGTGCCGGTGATCGTGACGCGGTTCGACGAGGAACCGGCTGAGCTTCGCGCGCGTTTGACGGACACGGTGTCGTGCCTGATCGGCCACTCCGGCGTCGGCAAGTCCACTTTGGTCAACCGGCTGGTGCCGGACGCGAACCGCGCGGTGGGCGTGGTGTCCGGCGTCGGCAAGGGCCGGCACACCTCGACGCAGGCCGTGGCGCTGCGGCTGCCCGGCGGCGGCTGGGTCGTGGACACGCCCGGCATCCGCTCGTTCGGCCTCGCGCACATCACGCCGGACGACATCGTGAAGGCGTTCCCGGACTTCGCCGAGGCCGCGGAGGAGTGCCCGACCGGCTGCGGTCACCTCGGCGCGCCCGAGGACCCCGGCTGCATGCTGGACGAGCTGGTGCCGGACGCTCCTGGGCGGCTCACGTCGTTGCGGCGGTTGCTTGCGTCGCGCGCGGGGTTGGACGACTACACGGACTGACCTGGCACACTCCCAGCGTGAACAGGTACCTGGGGGTTCTGGCGCTGGTGGCCGTGCTGGCCGCCTGCGCCGCGGAGAAGCAGCCGCCGAAGTTCGAGGACGCCGACGTGTGCGCGTTGCTGCACAGCGGCGACGCGGGCAACCTCGCCGGCCCGCCGTCGAAGGGCTCGCAGGCGTGCGACTTCACGTTCGACTCGCTGACGGTGAGTCTGTCACTGCGAACCGAGAAGTACGCGGACGCGGCAGCGCGGTTGGGGTCCGACGCTTATGGCGCTGTGGTGGAGACCCACCCGATGACCCGCCGTTGCGCCGACTCGTCTGGGACGGTGACGTGTGATGCCGTGGTGGAGGTGCGGGACGGTCAGCTCATCGGGCTGAAGGTGGTCCAGCGCAACCCCGATCCCAACATGGTCGGGCAGGTCACGCAGGGTCTCGCCGCCAAGGCACTGGAGAGGCTGCCGAAATGAGGCGCTTGATCCCGTTGCTGCTCGTGCTCGCGGGTTGCGGCACGACACCGGTGGCAACCACTCCGTCCAGCACCACGGAGACAACGCCGACGACGGTCACCACCACGTCGCCGCGGATCGACACGCCGCGCAAGCTCGTGGCCGACCCGTGTCAGCTGCTGTCCGCCAAGGACTTCGACTCACCGCTGAACATCCCGCCGCAGCCCTACCCGGACATCCCGCGGTCCTGCGCCTTCCGCGAGGGCAGCGGCGCCGACACGGACCTGATCGTCGTGGTGGCGTTCGAGGACGCCTATGTGCGGCCGTCCGCGTCCATGGAGATGCTCATCGGCGACGGCCACTCGGCGGCGACGTCCTGTGCCACCGGCTCCGGCGTCGTGGAGTGCACCACGCTCGTGGCGGTCAACGCGACCGAGTCGTTCAAGGTGATCGCCCACCTGCAGAACGGCAACCTGGACCAGGTCGCCGGGATCTCGCAGGGCAAGGCGCGCCGGGCGTTCGAGAAACTGGCTGTCACGTCCTGACGCGCTGTCTCGTCCACTGGCCATGAAGGTATTCGTGATCGGTGCGTCGGGTGTGCTGGGACGGGAAGCTCTGCCGCGGCTGCGGGCGGCCGGGCACGAGGCCGGGGTGCTGGACCGGCACCAGACCTCGATGTTCGACGCCGCGCAGCTCGCCGAGGCGATGACGGGCTACGACGCGGTCGTCAACCTCGCGACCCGCATCCCGCTCAGCGCCAAGGCCGTCCTGGCCAGCACGTGGGCCGAGAACAACCGCATCCGCACCGAAGGCAGCGCTGCCGTTGCGGAGGCTGCCGTGCGGGCTGGTGTCTCGCGGCTCGTCCAGGAGGGCATCTCGTTCGTCTACGCGGACGGCGGCGACCGCGAGCTCGACGAGACCGCGCCGTTGCGGCCTGTCGGGCACATCGCCAGCTCCGTGGTGGCGCAGGAGAACGCGCTGCGGCACCCCGGCGGCGTGTTCCTGCGCATCGGCATGCTGATCGGCGGCGAGGCGATGGCGCCGCCGGTGCTCGTCGGCGACGGGTGGATGTCGGTCGTGCACCCCGGTGACGCGGCCGCCGCGGCTGTCGCGGTGCTGGACGCGCCCGCGGGGATCTACAACGTCGGGTCGCCGGTGTTGAAGCGTGAGCTGGGGATCACGCGGCTGCCCAGGGCCTTCGGGAAGCTGGCGGCGTCGTTCGAGGTGTTCGGGCGGTCGCAACGGGTCGTGAGCACGAAGCTGACCGAGGCGACCGGGTGGAAACCGGAGGCCGATCCGCGCTCGCTCGGTTAGAAGCGCCGCGGCTTGGGCCATGCGCACGCTCACGGCTGGGCCCATCAGCCCATGTGCGGGTACTTGTGATCGGTGGGCGGCACCAGGGTTTCCTTGATGGCACGCGGGCTCGTCCACCGTTGCAGGTTGTAGATCGAGCCCGCCTTGTCGTTGGTGCCGGAGCCGCGCGAGCCGCCGAACGGCTGCTGCCCGACGACCGCGCCAGTCGGTTTGTCGTTGATGTAGAAGTTGCCCGCCGCGAACCTCAACGCCTTGTGGGCTTGGGCGACGGCCGCGCGATCACGCGCGAACACAGCACCCGTCAGCGCGTACGGCGTGGAGTTGTCGATGGTCTCCATGACGTTCGGGAAGTCCGCGTCCTCGTAGACGTGCACGGCGAGGATCGGGCCGAAGTACTCGGTGGTGAAGATGTCGTGGCGCGGGTCGGTGCCGAGCAGCACCGTGGGGTCGACGAAGTAGCCGACCGAGTCGTCGCACGTGCCGCCCGCCAGCACCTCCACCGAGGTGGACGCGGAGGCCATCAGCAGCGCGTCCTTGTGCTTGGCGAACGCGCGGTGGTCGATCACCGCGCCGCCGAACGCCGACAGGTCCGTGACATCGCCGTAGGACAACGACTTCGTGACGTCGAGCAGCCGTTCCCGCACTTCGCTCTCCCACAACGACCGTGCGACGTACGCCCGTGAGGCAGCACTGCACTTCTGGCCCTGGTACTCGAAAGCGCCTCTCACCAGCCCTGTGACGAGTGCCTTCGGGTCGGCGGAGGCGTGGGCGATCACGAAGTCCTTGCCGCCGGTCTCGCCGACGACCCGCGGGTAGGCGCGGTAGTTGTCGAGGTTGCTCGCCATGGTCTGCCACAGCGCCTTGAACGTCTTCGTGGAGCCGGTGAAGTGCAGCCCGGCGAAGTACCTGTCCCGCAACGCCACCTCGCTCACCGCCTGGCCGTCGCCGGTCACGAGGTTGATCACGCCGGGCGGCAGACCGGCTTCCTCGAGGACGCGCATGGTGAAGTGCGCTGCCAGCTGCTGTGTCGGCGACGGCTTCCACACCACGGTGTTGCCCATCAGCGCGGGCGCGAGCGGGAGGTTGCCGGCGATGGCGGTGAAGTTGAACGGCGTGATCGCCACGACGAACCCGTCGAGCGGCCGGTGGTCCATCCGGTTCCACACGCCGGGGCTGCTGATCGGCTGTTCCTCGAGGATGCGGCGGCCGAAGTGGACGTTGAACCGCAGGAAGTCGATCAGTTCGCACGCGGCGTCGATCTCGGCCTGCTGCACGGACTTCGACTGCCCCAGGACGGTGGCGGCGTTGAGGGTGTCGCGCCAGGGGCCCGCGAGCAGGTCGGCGGCTCTCAAGAGGACCGCGGCACGTTCGTCGAACGGCAGCTCCTGCCAGCCCGGCGCGGCGTGCTGGGCGGCTCGCATTGCCTCCGCGACGTCGGCGTTGGTCGCTTGGTTCGTGACGCCCAGGACGTGCCGGTGATCGTGCGGCTGGACCACGTCGATCGGTGCTCCGCCGCCCATGCGCTGCTGGCCACCGATGGTCATCGTCAGCTCGTGGGTGGTGCCTTCGAGTTGCGCGATGCGTCGCTCGAGACTCACACGTTCGGCGCTACCAGGAGCGTAGGTGTGCACGGGCTCGTTGACCGGTTCGGGTGCAGACGTTACGGCGTCCATTCCCCCATCGTGGCACGCGGTAGTAGGGTCCGTCGGGTGGCGCGGGTGACTGGCATCGGCGGGGTTTTCCTGCGTTCTAGGGACCCTGTGCGCTTGGCCGCCTGGTACCGCGACAACCTGGGCGTGCCGATGAGCGAGAAGGGCACCGTCACCTTCCACTGGCTCGACACGGCCACGTCCGACCACCCCGGCACGACGACGGTGGCGTTGTTCGCGCAGGACACCGAGTACATCGGCGAACCGCACCAGCGCGCGATGCTGAACCTCCGCGTGGACGACCTGCCGTCGCTGATGGCGAAGCTCAAGGCGCGCGGGGTCGAAGTGCTGCCGGACACCGAGGACTCGGAGTTCGGGCGGTTCGGGTGGTGCGTGGATCCGGAGGGGAACCGGATCGAGCTGTGGGAGCCCGCTGAGGGGATGTGACCGTGCTGTCCGAGGCCGTGCAGGCGCTCCGTGAGTGGCAACGGGAGGGTGCGCCCTTTCAGCTCCATCCCGGCGATGTGGGCTGGTTCTGGCGGTTCGGTGCCGAGGATGTGGCCGCGGCCGTGCGTGTTTGGCGCCGCGACGGGCTCGTTGTCGCTGTCGGACTGCTGGACTCGCCTGACCTGTTGCGGTTGACGATCGCGCCGGACTCCCGGCAGGACGAGGAACTGGCGCGGCAGCTGGTCGCCGACATCTCGGACCCGGAACGCGGCGTGCTGCCGGCCGGGAAGGTGTGCGTCGAATCCCCTGTGGACACGCGGTTCAAGGAGCTGATGTTCCAGAACGGCTGGCAGCGCGACGAACCGTGGACGCCGCTGCGCCGCGACCTCATCGAGCCGGTGCCGGATCCCGGGGTGCGGATCGAGGTGATCGGGCCATCTCTCGCGCATGAGCACGCGGCGGTGATCAGGGCGTCGTTCGAGAGGTCGACGTTCATCGACGAACGCTGGCACGCGATGGCGAGCGGCATCCCGTACGCCGACGCTCGTTGCCTGGTCGCGTACGACAGGGACGCTGCGGCTGCCGCCGTGACGGTGTGGTCAGCAGGCCCTGGCAAGCCGGGGTTGCTCGAACCGATGGGCGTGCACCGGGACCATCGCGGTCGCGGCTTGGGCCGGTCGATCACGCTCGCCGCGGCGGCCGCACTCCGCGAGCTCGGGTCGTCGAGCGCGCTCGTCTGCACGCCGAGCTCGAACGCCGGCGCCGTCGCCACGTACCGGTCGGCGGGGTTCGAGGCGCTGCCCGAGGTCGCTGACCAGCGCCGCGGCTGAGCGCCGCGGCACTGTCGGTGCTGCCCACTAGTCTTGAAATTGGGGGAACCCAGCCGGGCTCGTGTGTGTGGTGCGTGCCCATCGGGCTAGGCGCGGGTGAGCTCCAGCACCGGGATGGTGCGGATACCGGCGGTCTTCTTCGCGTAGTCGGCGAAACCGGGGTACAGGGCGGCCTGCTGGTCGAAGCGCTGATCGCGTTCGGTGCCGGTGAGCTCCCGAACACGCACGGCGTAGGTCTCGGTGCCGCGTTCGACGGTGCCCTGCCCTGCCGCGGTGAGGTTGTAGTACCAGGCGGGGTTCTCCGGCGCACCGCCCTTGGACGCGAACACGTAGACGACGTCGGCGTCCGTCTCGTGCGGCAGGTACATCATCGGGGCGACGCTTTCCTTGCCCGTCCTGCGGCCGCGGTGGTGGACCAGCACGATCGGTGCTCCGGCGAAGGGGCCGCCGACGCGGCCTTCGTTGGCCCGGAACTCCTCGATGATCTTCGCGTTGAAGTCGCTCACATGAGCTCCAGCACGAACGGGAGCTCCTGCGGCGCGTACCAGGCCAGCTCGTGGTCCTCGGCGCTGCCCAGCGTGAACTCGGCGTCCGGATCACCCATGTCCGCCGCGTCCACCACGTCGGCGGCCGCGCGCACGTCGTCCTCGGCCTCGGCGGTGTCGAGGTGCACCGACGCGACGTCCTTCATCGTCGCCGAGCCCACGACCTTCACCACCGAGTAGTCCAGGTCGGGCCGCAGCGTCACCTCGTCCATGTCGACGGCGACCACCGCGCGGCGCGGTTCCGCCTTCTCGTCGCCCGCCAGCAGCCGCAGCGAAGCCCGCGCGGCGTCCAGCATCGCCGCGTACTCGAGCTCCTCCGTGTCGCCTGCCGCGTAGGACTCGCGCAGTGCGGGCGTCAGAGCGAAGGCCGTGCCGCCGATCGGAGTCAGTTCGCCGCTGTCGACGAACGTGCGCAGCATCGACACCGTGGCCGGGATGTAGACCCTCATGCGCTCGCCGTCCCCATCAGTTCCTCCACCGACTCCTCGACCATGGTCGCGAGAACGTCCACATCGGACATGGCGTCGCGGTCGCCGTTCAGCCCGAAGTAAACACCGCCGTCGTACGACGTCACCCCGATGGCCAGCGCCTGGTTCTTGGCGAGCGGGACGACCGGGAAGATCTCGGTCATTCTCGCGCCCGCGGCGTACAACGGCACCTGCGGGCCGGGAACGTTCGTCACAATCACGTTGAACAACCGGCGCGAGAACGACGAAGCCGCCCGCGCGCCCAGTGCGTGCAGCGTCGGCGGTGCGAAGCCGGAGACCTTCACCAGCGCGTCGGCGGCGACGGACTGGCCGGATTCCTTGTGCGCGCGCATCGCGTGCGAGACGTGGTGCAGGCGCACGACCGGGTTCGGTTCGCCGACCGGGAGGTCCACGAGGTACGCCGACACGTTGTTGCCGGAGTCCGGGTCGGCCTCACGCACGGAGAGCGGCGCCATCGCACGGATCGTGGTGCTGCCGGTGACGTTCTCGCCGCGGCTCAGCAGCCAGTTGCGCAGCGCCCCGCTCAACGCCGCGAGCACCACGTCGTTGACGGTGCCGCCGTGCGTCTTGCGGATGGCGCGCAGGTCGTCGAGCTGGGCGCGGGCGTCGCGGCGGTGCGGACGGCCGCGGCCACGGCACCGAAGGCGTTGAAGACCTTCTCGACCGTGGCGACGGTGTCCATGGCGGCGCTGCGGACGTTCTCCACGAGCTCACCGGGGCGCTGCACGATGTCGGTGACGGCGTCGGCCACGAGCTGCAGCGAGCTGGGCTCGGGCTGCGGCATCCAGAGGTTCTCGACGTTGGTGCGCGGCGACGGCGACACGTCCAGCATGACCTGGCCGATCTCCAGCGACGCGATGCCGTCGATCATGGCCTGGTGGGTCTTGGTGATGACCGCGGTCTGGTTCTTCGCGAGGCCCTCGACCAGGTAGATCTCCCACAGCGGGCGGGAGTGGTCGAGCGGGCGCGACATCAGGCGCGCGACCAGATCGTGCAGCTGGGTGTCGTTGCCCGGTTTGGGCAGTGCGGACCGGCGCACGTGGTAGGTGACGTCGAAGTCCGGGTCGTCGACCCAGACCGGGCGCGCGATGCGGCCTGGGACGTGCACGACCTTCTGCCGGTAGCGCGGCACGAGGCTCAGGCGCTGCTCGATCAGGTCGACGAGCTTGTCGTAGTCGAATCCCGCCTTGGGCCGTCGGAAGATCGCGACGCCGCCGACGTGCATCGGCGTCGTGGAGTCCTCGAGGTACAGGAACGAGGCGTCCAGCACTGACAGGCGGTCCGGCATGCCCGCCAGCCTAGTGGCGTTACTCGGAACGTGGACGGTCAACGTTCCAGCCCCGGCGGGTCCATCGCCAGATCGAGTAGACCTCGCACGCTCCAAACCAGCATGACACGAACGTCCCAAGTGTCCGCCAAGCGCAAACTGAGAACGTTCACAGCGTGAATGCATGCATGTTTGTGTTGCAGCATCAACAAAACCTGAATGTTTACATATGTGACTACCCACGCTACTGTGAACGTGCACAGCGATCGAACCGACCGCTGTCCCGCCTGCCGCACCTCCCTGATCGTCCTTGCCCGACAAGGAGTGCATCCGCAGATGTCAGCGTTCAACCCGCGTGAAGCCCGCCCGTCGGTCCGGCTCTCGAGGATGCCGCGACCACCCGTGCTGTCTCCGTCGCACCGGCGATGTCAGGCGTCGACCGGGTTCGGCAAGCGTCACAGACCCCAAGCGTCCTGACGTACCAGGCACTTCCACGCCGGCGGTGACCCGCATCATCCGTCGCGTGGCAGAACGCCGCCCGCACCCGGCCACCCCTTCACCTGCCGGCACGGAGCATCACCACGTACACCTTCCGCACGGGTGCCGCCCTGGCCGCCCCGTAGGCCGACGACCTCAGTTCCGCACATCCCTTCCCCTGCAAGGAGTCATCATGTCGATGCAACGACGCGCCTTCCTGAGGCTGAGCGCGGCCACGGCGGCGACCCTGGGTAGCGCGACCCTGCTCGGTACCGGCCTGGCCAGTGCCGCTCCCGCCTGGTCTCTCGGTACCGCGCCGGCCACTCCGTTCGCCGTCGGTGTGCGCCAGTACAGCTGGACGCGCGGCAGCCGCCGGATCAACACCTACGTCTACTACCCCGCCGCCGGAAACGCCGGCGGCAACCCGGTGACGAACGCCCCGGTCGCCAACGGTGTCTTCCCCGTCTACAACTTCACCCACGGCTTCGGAAGCAGCCCGCAGAACTCCCTGTTCATCATCCGGGCCCTGGCCTCGGCGGGCTTCGTCGTCCCCGCCCCGCACTTCAACCACAACTTCAGCGACGTCAACAACGGCAACACCTCGAAGGACGTCTCGCAGGTCCTCACCAACACCCTCGCGCTCAACGCGAGCGGTCCGCTGGCGGGCCACATCAACACCGGGATCGGCGTGGGCGTCTCGGGCCACTCCCTGGGCGGCATGGTCACCCACGGCCTGCTGACCTCCTGGCCCGACAGCCGGATCATCTCCGCCAACCCGCAGTCCTGCATCGACATGGGCAACCCGTCCGGCTCGGTCCACGCGAAGGTCCTGTTCGTCCACGGCGACCGGGACTCGACCACGTCGTACTCCTCTGCCCGGCAGGCGTACGCGGAGATGAAGTGGCCCAAGGCTTTCCTCACCTTCGTCGGCGGCAGCCACACCAGCTTCTGGAGCGACACCCGCTTTCCGAAGACCGTCGTCGACTGGGCTCGCTGGACCATGTACGGCGACACCGCCGCACGGGACCGCCTCCCGGCCGACGCGGCGGGGTCGAAGACCAGGTGGGAAGCCCAGCTGGGGTGACACGCCCGGTCGAACACCCCGGATGAGCACCGAGCCCGCGTCACGAGAGTGGCGCGGGCCGCCGTCGTCGGTCGACGGTGCCGTCGTCGCCCTTCATCGAGCTGGGACAGGTCCGTGGCCGCGGCGCCTTGGAATCGACCGTCTAGCGGCGTTTGCGGTCCATCAGTTTCTGAAGTGCGGCACGTTCGATCGGGTCGCGGTCGTGGCGTTCGAGCCGGATGCGCGCTGCTTCCGGGATCGCGTCGATCGCCTTCGGGTCGACGTTGGCCATGAACGACCTCAGGAACCGCCACCGCGTGAGCTTCTTGACGGGCGCGAGGCGGGCGACGGCGAGCGAGACCCAGCTCAGCGCGACGTCGAGCCTGCGGTCGCCCTTCGTGGCCGACGCCCAGTCCAGGACCACGGGGCCTTCCGGGCCGAGCACGACGTTGCCGGGGTGCAGGTCGAGGTGCAGGAGGTTGCCCTCGCCGCTCAGGAAGTCGGGTGCGCTCACGGCGTCGAGGCGGTGGTGCAGGTCGGCGAGCTCACGCCCCAGCTGACCGGCGAGCCACGGCTTGCGGCCGATCTCCTCGGACATCCGCGGGCCGGGCACGTACTGCATGACGAGCTCTTCTTCTGTCGCCTCGTACACGCGCGGGACAGGGATGCCGTGGCCGCCCAGGTACACCATCATCTCGGCCTCGCGCCGCAGGTCACGGCCCGTGCGCGTGCGCTTGACGAGCAAGCCGTCGGACCGGATGAACACGTCCGAGTCCTGGCCGCTCGCGAGATGTTGACGTTGCGCGACGCTGCGCATACCTGCCGTCATGTGACGATCATCATGCATATGATCCAAAGCACAAGGGCCGAATGGCTCTAGTCGGACTCATCACCCGTTTGAGCCGGCTGTGCTCGGTTCTGACACCCTCTTCTCCGTGGAGATCTCGCCCAAGGACCGCTTCGTCACCGTCTACGGCCGCAAGCCAGTGCTGGAGGCGCTGGACGACCCGGCGCTGTCGGTGGACAAGGTGGTGCTCGCCGACACGGCCCGCGGCCCTGCGGCGCGCGAGATCCTCGACGCAGCCCGTTCGCGTGGCGTCGCCGTGCAGCGCGCGACCGCCCAGCGCGTGAAGGTTCTGGCGGGCAACGGAAAGCAGGACCAGGGCGTGCTCGCCGACGTCGTGGCGCCGCGCATGAAGCCGTTGGACCTGGCTTTGGAGTCGGGCTCGTTGCGGTCGGTGCTGGTGCTCGACGGCATCACCACGCCCGCGAACGTCGGCATGATCCTGCGCACCGCGACCGCCGCCGGAATCGACGGCATCGTCGTCCCGCGCCGAGGCGTCGCCTCGATCGATCCTCTGGTGGTCAAGGCCTCCGCCGGGGTGGCTTTCCGCGCGCCCGTGCTGCGCTGCGGCACCGCGGCGGAGGCCTCGGCTTTGTTGCGTGCGTCCGGTTTCCCGCTTTATGCGCTGGATTCCCACGCTTCCGACACGCTTTATTCAGCTTCTTTTGGCGGCCGCGCTGCTTTTGTGCTCGGCAGCGAAACCTCCGGAATCACCGATGACGTCCGCCCGCACATCACGTCGTGGATCTCGATTCC
The DNA here is from genome assembly GCA_032230575.1 of Pseudonocardiales bacterium. Lineage (GTDB taxonomy): Bacteria > Actinomycetota > Actinomycetes > Mycobacteriales > Pseudonocardiaceae > Lentzea. Next base: position 14,627 of record JAVXWK010000795.1, read on the forward strand.
GATGGCGGCGGGCGTGGAATCGCTGAACGTGGCCTCAGCGGCTGCGGTGCTCTGCTTCGAACTAGTGCGCCGAGCTCAGAGCCAGCGGACGTGATAGTCGCTGATCCGCGGGTTGCCGAGCAGTGACGTGCACTCGGCGAACGACGACTCGCCCCTGACCCGGCCGACCGTGCCGTACTGGTCCCAGTAGAACCCCAGCCCGTTGGAACAGTGCGCGACGGCCTGGAACCTGCCGGGCCCGCCGTAGTCGCAGAAGACCTCGACACTGCGCCCGTTGCGCTGGTACTCGTCAAAACAGTCGCGCGGCCCCTGCGCCTGCGCGGGTGATGCAATTGCCGTGGCTGCAATAGCGCCTGCAACACAAGCGACAATTCTTCGCATATTCTGCCCCTATGCATTCGACGGCTTGCATAATCGACAGTAGTGCCGGCTTGAATTCAGGGCAATTACGCTGCGGGGTGAATTGTCAATCGCGGAGCGCGATCGCTAGCAGGATTTCCAGCTCCTCGAGGGTGGAGTCGGTCGACCGATGGTGGACGCCGACCATGCCCGCTTCGGCCGCACCCCTGACGTTGATCGCGAGGTCGTCGACGAAGACGCACTCGCCCGGCTGGAGACTCAGCTGCTCGGCGGTGAGCAGGTAGATCTCGTGTTGCGGCTTCGCCAGGCCGACCTCGCCGGAGATGATCGTGGCGTCGAACAGGCCCTGCCACTGGCTCGGCGGGTGCCACCAGCCGTCGGCGTTGGAGAGCAGGGCGGTTTTGAGGCCGTTCTGCTTGGCCTTGCGCAGGGCCGTGAGGAGCGGGGGTTCCTTCGCGTTGTCCTCGCCTGGGTCGGTGAGGACGCCGCCGTAGTCGAGGACCAGGGCTTTGAGCACCTTGGGACGGTACCCACTTTCGTGTGGTTCGTGTCCTGAAGCCGGCGGTGCGTCGCCTGGTTCGGCATGCCCCCAGTTGTTCGTCGACTGCCCGCGTACGAGCCTCCGGTCGGTTCCGGGGTGCTGGACTCCATCCCGCGACCTCGCCCGCAGCCTGTCTGGGTTCCGCCGCCTGAGCTTCCGCCTCCGGATCTGGATGCCGCTCGGTTGATCTGGGTGGTGCTGGAGGTGCTGGACGGGCGGCGGCCTGCTCGGGTCTTGCGGGAGGTCGCGGTGCCCGGGGTGGTGGTTCGGCTGGCGGCGCTGGTCCGGGCTCGGACCACTCGGATGGTTCGGGCGCCTCGGGTTTGTCATCCGTCGCGGCTGGTGGCCGAGATTTCGGTGACCGTGCGGAGGGAGGGGCGGGTGTTGGCTGTCGCGGCTCGGGCTGAGCACGAGGGTGGGCGGTGGTGGTTGACCACGTTCTCGATGCTGGAGTGAGGCTGCTCGGGAGGCCATACGAGCCGGTGCCTGTCATCGCCGCTTCGCGACGATTGCGATCGGGGCTTGAGCTCGAACGACGCGTGGGCCGCGCTCCCGGAGGAACGCGGCCCACGTGGGTGGTGCGGTTCAGGCGTCAGCGGCGCTTGCGGTTCTTCGCCTCCTGGCGAGCGGCCTCGCGGCGCTCCTTGCGGGTGCCGCCGCCCTGGCCGGCGTCGCTCGCGTCGGCGTGCTGCTCCACGCCGCCGTCCTCCGCCGGGCCGCTGTAGCTCAGGTGCTGCTGGCCGGGGCCGCCGAGGCCCTTGCCGCGCAGAGCGGGCGGGATGGCGTTGCCGCTGGACAGCTGGGCCATGGCCGGGCCCGCGGGGGCCTGAGCCTGCTGCTGCGCCTGCTGCTGGGCGGCTGCCGCGGCGCGGGCACGGGCACGAGCGCCGCCACCGTTGCCGGAGACCTGCGGGAGAGTCTGCGGGGCCGCGCCCAGGGTCACGGGGACCTCGGGCTCTGCCGGTTCGGGCTCGGCGGCTTCGACCTGGAGGTTGAAGAGGAAGCCGACCGTCTCCTCCTTCAGGGCGTCGAGCATCGCGTGGAACATCTCGAAGCCCTCGCGCTGGTACTCGATGAGGGGGTCGCGCTGCGCCATGGCGCGCAGGCCGATGCCCTCCTTCAAGTAGTCCATTTCGTACAGGTGCTCGCGCCACTTGCGGTCCAGGACGGACAGCAGGACGCGGCGCTCCAGCTCGCGGGTGGCGCCTTCGCCGACACGGCTGTCGATGTCGGCCTCGCGGTCGCGGTAGGCCTGCAACGCGTCCTCGACGAGGAGCTCGCGCAGGTACTCGCGGGTGATGTCCTCATCGGACTCGAGGAGTTCCTTCGCGTCCAGCTTCACCGGGTACAGGGTCTTGAGAGCGGTCCAGAGCTTCTCGAAGTCCCAGTCCTCGGCGTAACCGTCGGCCGTGGCGCCGTTGACGTACTCCTCCACGACACTGACGATCATGTGCTCGACCTGTTCGCGCAGGTCTTCACCGGCGAGAACGCGGTGGCGCTCGGCGTAGATCACCGTGCGCTGGCGGTTCATGACCTCGTCGTACTTGAGGACGTTCTTGCGGATCTCGAAGTTCTGCTGCTCGAGCTGGGTCTGTGCGCTGCGGATGGCGCGGGTGACCATCTTGTGCTCGATCGGCACGTCGTCCGGCACGTTCAGGCGCGTCATGACCATCTCGACCATGGACGCGTTGAAGCGGCGCATCAGCTCGTCCTGCAGCGACAGGTAGAAGCGCGACTCACCGGGGTCGCCCTGACGGCCGGTGCGGCCGCGGAGCTGGTTGTCGATGCGGCGCGACTCGTGGCGCTCAGTGCCGAGCACGTAGAGACCGCCGGCCTCGCGGACCTCGTCGGCCTCGGCCTTGCCCTGGGTCGTCAGTTCCTCGACGACCTTGGCCCACTCGGCCTCGTACTCCTCCGGCGTGGTCACCGGGTCGAGGCCGCGGTCGCGCAGCTCGTGGTCGGCGATGATGTCCGGGTTGCCGCCCAGCACGATGTCGGTACCGCGGCCGGCCATGTTCGTCGCGACGGTGACGGCACCCTTGCGGCCCGCCTTCGCGATGATCAGCGCCTCGCGGTCGTGGTGCTTCGCGTTCAGCACCTCGTGCGGGATTCCCTTGCGCACCAACAGCTTCGACAGGTACTCGGAACGCTCGACGCTCGTGGTGCCGATCAGGACCGGCTGGCCCTTCTCGTGCTTCTCGACGATGTCCTCGGCGACGGCCTCGAACTTCGCCTCCTCGCTCTTGTAGACGAGGTCGGGCTGGTCGGTGCGCTGCGGCGGGCGGTTCGTCGGGATCGGGACGACGCCCAGCTTGTAGGTCTGGTGGAACTCGGCCGCCTCGGTCTCGGCGGTACCGGTCATGCCGCCGAGCTTCTCGTAGAGGCGGAAGTAGTTCTGCAGCGTGATCGTGGCGAGAGTCTGGTTCTCCGCCTTGATCTCCACGCCCTCCTTGGCCTCGATGGCCTGGTGCATGCCCTCGTTGTAGCGACGACCGGAGAGCACACGACCCGTGAACTCGTCGACGATCATGACTTCACCGTTGCGGAGGATGTAGTCCTTGTCGCGGTTGTAGAGCTCCTTCGCCTTGAGGGCGTTGTTCAGGTAGCCCACCAACGGCGTGTTCGCGGCCTCGTACAGGTTTTCGATGCCGAGCTGGTCCTCGATGAACTCCACACCGAGCTCGGTGACGGCGACCGTGCGCTTCTTCTCGTCGTACTGGTAGTGGTACGACTTCGACTTCTCCTCGATGACCTCGATGCGGTCCTTCTGGGAGAGCTGCGTGACGTCGATGCCGCGCATGCGCGGGGCCAGGCGCGCGAACTCCGTGTACCAGCGGGCCGACTGCTCGGCCGGGCCGGAGATGATCAGCGGCGTGCGGGCCTCGTCGATCAGGATCGAGTCGACCTCGTCGACGATCGCGAAGTGGTGGCCGCGCTGCACGCACTCGTCCAGGCTCCACGCCATGTTGTCGCGCAGGTAGTCGAAGCCGAACTCGTTGTTCGTGCCGTAGGTGATGTCCGAGTTGTACGCGACGCGCCGCTGCTCCGGAGTCATCTCGGAGAGGATCGCGCCGACGGACATGCCGAGGAAGCGGTGGACGCGGCCCATCCAGTCCGCGTCGCGCTTGGCCAGGTAGTCGTTCGTCGTGATGACGTGAACGCCCTTGCCCGCGATGGCGTTGAGGTAGACCGGCATGACCGAGGTCAGGGTCTTGCCCTCACCGGTGCGCATCTCGGAGATCTGCCCGAGGTGCAGCGCCGCGCCACCCATGAGCTGAACGTCGTAGGGGCGCTGGCCCAGCGTGCGCTTGGCGGCCTCGCGGGCCACGGCGAACGACTCCGGCAGCAGCTCGTCCAGCGACTCGCCCGCGGCGTAGCGCTTGCGGAACTCGTCGGTTTTGGCGCGCAACTCGGCGTCGCTGAGGTCGACCACGTCATCTTCGAGGCCGTTGATGGCGTGTGCGATGTTGCGGAGGCGCTTGAGCATCTTGCCCTCGCCGGAGCGGAGCAGTCGGGACAGCACCATCTGGATAGACCTCATCACCTGTATCGCGGCGCGCCCACGTCGGACGCCTTTCCCCTGCCCATCGTAGGCAAGTCGCCAAGGTGTGTGCACAGACACAGGCGGATTGGTCTCGCTGACCTGGTATCTGCAGGTCAGGTGCCTTTCTGCGATCTTCGCAGGCCGCCTGTCGCCGGTGCCCCCGGGCTCGGCTACTGGTGTGGTGAACGCATGAGGGCCGCGCAAAGGTTCCTGGCCGGACGAGATTCACCTTCACGGTGAACTTTTCGGGCGCCGAACGGCGGTAGACGCACACCGCCGCCCCGCACACGAGGGGTGCGGGGCGGCGGCGGTCGAAGGTGTGGTTACCGGTGTCAGGCGAGCCTGATCACGCCGTAGTCGAATCCCTTCCGGCGATAGACGACGCTCGGGCGCCCGCTGTCGGTGTCGGCGAACAGGTAGAAGTCGTGTCCGACCAGTTCCATCTCGTAGAGGGCCTGGTCGACGGTCATCGGTTTGGCGGCGTGCTCCTTTTCGCGTACGACGCGTCCGGGCAACTTGTCATCGAGGCCGTCGTCCCACCGCTGCGCGGGCACTTCCGCCATGCCCTCGTAGTCGGCCTCGGGTGCGTCGAGCACCGCGGTCTTCGCGCGGCGCGACGTCATTGCTTCGCCAGCGGCGGAGGGATCCCCCAGTCCGCTTGTCGCTTCGGCCACCGAGATCGGGGCCCGCGCCCCGTGGTGGACTCGCCTGCGGTCGTGCGACCGACGCAGGCGGTTCTCGAGCTTCGCGACCGCAGAATCGAGCGCGGCGTAGAAGTCACCCGCGCAGGCTTCGGAACGGATGACTGGTCCCCGCCCCTTGCCGGTGATTTCGACCCGCTGGCAGTTCTTCGACTGTCGGCGGTTCGGCTCGTGGAAAAGCTCCACGTCGAAGCGGATGACCTTGCGGTCGTAGCGCTCAAGCCGGGCCAGCTTTTCGGCGACGTGCACCCTGTAGTGATCGGGCACCTCGACGTTGCGGCCCTTAACGACGATGTCCATACACGACCTCCCTCGCTTTGCTGCGAGCTATGGCTGGACTGAATTCAAGCGCCGTGGCGATCATGGATCGCGCTTGTGTCGCAGAGGGTCGTCTCCCTCGGCTCTCACGGCGCCAGGGTCATGGGCTGTTCGCCTCCTCCCCGCGGGCCGGGAACGCTGATAGCGGTGCACGTTAGCTTGGGATTCACCGTCGCGTAAGCCCCCTTGCCGGGGGAACGACCAGTTTTTTTGGTGACTACGCAGCGCGACGACAGCGCGTTGCGAGTCGTGTCCCGAGCGTGCCACGAACCATGCTCACCGGCATCTCGCTCACCCGTACGGCGCAGCCCCAGACCGGCACTCGACAGCAGTCTCGCTGCGTCGAACGGGTCCAGGTGCGGCCTCATACCCAGCCAACGGGCGACCCTCGCGTCATGTTCCCGAAACCTCGAAGAGATCGATTCCGAAGCGCTCAGCGGGCGTCCTAAGCACTTCTTCCAACAGAACTGATCGGTATCGATGACCGATCACGGGCCTGTCACGCCTGGCCGAACGGGGGATTTCGCCCAATGGCGGACACAGCGTTGATCACTCTCCCAACCGGACATCCCGGTATTGCAAGGAATAACCGCTGGTCAGCTCCGCATGTGAATAGTCGTTAACAAGGACCTCGCGCTCGGTCGGCCCGCCCGGGCCGCTCCAGGTTCACGGGTCGCGGGTCTGGGGAGCCGGGCTCGCCCTCGCCGAGACGTCCAACCCGCGGACGCCTCAGTTCTGAAACATCCGCTCAACAGACGTTGGGACAAACGGGTCGAAACAAGTTTCCGGATCTTGGTTCTTCGTCACAGAACTTGCCGCGAGCAGGACTGATGCGTCCAACCTGGACCCAACGGTGATCCACAACGAAACACGAACTTCACCCTTGTGGGCGGTGCCGAAAGTCCCCTGCGGGCAACCGGAAACCGGACCGCGATTTTTTGTCAGACCTCGCCGCCATGCTTGTCCCCATGACCGCACTCGACCTGCTCCTGCCGTCCACCTGCGCCGGCTGCGACCGCCCCGGCACCGCCTGCTGCGCCACGTGCCTCGACGCTTTCGGGCCACCAGAGCGAATCCACGTGCCCGGTGTCGGGCCTCCTGTGTGGGCGCTGGCCGCCTATCACGGCCCCGCAAGGGAACTCGTGCTGGCCTTCAAGGAACGCGGCGCACGGGCGCTTGTGGCCTGGTTCGGTGCGATGGTGGCAGCGGCCCTGGTCGGCGTGGGGCCTCGGCCGTGGACGCTCGTTCCCGCTCCATCGCGACGAAGTGCCGCTCGGGAGAGAGGTGGCGACCACATGGTGAGAATCGCGCGGGCCGTCGAGATCGCCGAGGTGGCTCAGGTCCTGAGTCTCGCGCCGGGTGTGCGTGACTCGGTGGGGCTCGGGATCGAGGAACGACGCCAGAACCTCGAGGGCCGGGTTCTGGTCCACGGCAGACCGCCGCCGGGCACCACGGTGCTCATCGACGACGTGATCACGACTGGTGCGACGGCATCGGCCTGTGTGAGGGCCTTACGCCGTGCCGGAGTGCGCACGCACGCCGTGCTCGCGTTGACGTCTGCCCGCCCGCCTCGGCCTGGGTAGAACACCGGCGTGCCTGGGCATACCCGGACCGAGCGCACTTTCCACACGCTCGACACAGACGCCCCACATCGGACTGCGCCAGCGCCCAGCGCCATGCCGGAGCGCGCATGCCTTGGCCCGCGGCGACCCAGCCCGACCCGCTCAGCCCAGGTAGAAAACCAGCGCGCCCAGGCATACCCGGACCGAGCGCACTTTCCACGCGCTCGACACAGACGACCCACATCGGACTGCGTCAGCGCCCAGCGCCATGCCGGAGTGCACATGCCGTGCCCCGCGGCGACCCCAGCCCGACCCGCTCAGCCCGGGTAGAAAACCAGCGCACCCGCCGGCACCCGGATCGAGCTCGACTTCCACACGTCCGTGATGTCCGACGCCGACCACAACCCCGACGGGTCGATCACCTGCACCTGGCGGGCAGGCGCCGCCGCCACCGAACCCACCGGCACGTTCAGGTTCGACTGGCTGTAGCGCTCCAGCTTGAAGCCGTCCGTGTTGACCTTGGTGACCGGCAGCGTGGGCAGAGAGGAGGAGACGACCAGCACGTCCTGGGAGAGCCAGTCGATTGACTGCACCGCTGAGCCCAGCGTGGACTGCTGGAGCTGGCGGGGTGTTCGCAGCGCCACGTCCTGGTCGTTGCGGACCACGGACGTGAGGTAGAGCTTGCCGCCGATCACCAGGGCCGCGCGGGTGCCGTCGCGGGACAGGCGCAGTTCGCTGATCGAGCCGAACTGGCCGAGATCGGTGATGTTGACGCCCTTGGCGGTCCAGCTGCCGTTGTCGGAACGGGTCACGCGGGCGACCTGGGTGCCGTCGACCACGGTCCAGACCTCGGAGCCGGGTTCCTTGGGGCCGCTCGACAACAGCCACGTGGGTCTGCTCAGCGACGTCGCCTTGACGTCCACTTCGGACAGGTCCTGCTCCAGCTCGCCCACGCGCAACCGCATCGAACCACCGGCACGGGAGACCACGGCCAGCCGCGAACCGTCCAGCGACTGGGCCGCCGACACCGCGCCGTACGCGCCGTTGCCCGCCGGGCCCTTGATCGGGTTGCCGTCGGTCAGCGACTTGATCGCCCCGTCCGCCACGAGCATGCCCTGGAGGTTCGCGTTCAACGCCAGCAACGATTCGCCCGCGGTCGCCGACACGTCGGACGGCCGGTAGTCCCGCTGGTCCGGCTGGATCTGCTGGCCGTCGACGAGCACGCGCACCCGCGACGTCGTGACGCCCGAGAGCGACTTCACGACCTGCGCGACGATCTGTTTGCTCTTCTCGGGCGTCAGGTCCTTGCCCACCCTGGTGAGGTTGACCTCCAGCGCCCCGTCGTCGGCTTCCCGCGTTTCCGAGAACGTGTCGGCGTCCGGGCTGATCGCGCTCTTCAACGTGTCGCGCACCGTGTCGCCGGGGCCCTTGATCAGCAGCTCCGTGACGCGCGTGGGGATGCTCGTGGTCGGCGGGACGACGACGTACCGCGGATCCGGCACCAGCACGGTGAACTCGGAGTTGTAGAAGTAGAGCGTCACGCGGCGGTAGTTGTTGTTGAAGATGTTCAGCGGCAGGTAGACGGCCGACGGCGCTTCCGAGATGCGCCACTGGTTGTCGCTGTTGCGCTCCACCTTCAACGGCTCGCGGAGCTCGCCCAGCTCCGGCACGAACGCGTTGTCACCGCCCAGCCGGCCGACGCGCTTTCCCTGCAGCAGCACGATTTGCGTCTTGTCCTGCGGCGTCTGCGAGGTCGGCACCGTCGAGAAGGCCGACTCGACGATGACGGGGTTCTTGGTGACGGTCCAGTTCTTGCTGGCTTCCGGCGTCAGGTAGGCGCGGGCGGCCGCGTAGTCGCCGTCCGGGTTCGACGTCGCGTCGATGAAGTCGCGCACGAGCTGGAACGGGTCGATGCCCTGCCGCGGTTCCGGCGCGGCGAGGGTGTTGGTGACCTTGTTGTCCTTCGGCCCGATCGGCTTCGGCTGGGTGTTCGTCGGGATCGCCGCGCACCCCGTGACGGTCACGAGGACGAGCACCAGCAACGCCAGCCGTTTCACCGCACTTCCTCCGAAACCTCAGACGCGGGCGTTCCGTCCACCGGCTCCGCGGGCTGCCAGGTGATCTCGGCCTCGGTCAGCTCGACCTCTTCCGGTTCCTCCGCCACGGCCGGTTCCTCAACAACTGCAACGGGTTCGAGCGCGATCGCGGGCGCGAGAGGCAGCGGGCTCCTGCGCACTTCCTCGCCGTGCCTGCGCGGCAGCGTCAGCCGGAACACGGCGCCGTGGCCGGGTTCGCCCCACGCCTCCAGCCAGCCGCCGTGCAGCCGCGCGTCCTCGAGCGAGATCGACAGACCCAGACCGGTGCCGCCGGTGCGGCGGTTGCGCGACGGGTCGGCACGCCAGAACCGGCTGAACACCAGGTCGGCTTCTCCCTGCCGGAGCCCGACGCCGTGGTCCCGCACGGTGATCGCGACGGCGTCGTCGTTGCCGCGCATGGTGAGCTCGACGGGCTGGCCCTCGCCGTGGTCGATTGCGTTGGCGAGCAGGTTGCGCAGAATCCGTTCCACCCGCCGGGAGTCCAGCTCGGCCACCAGCTCCGAGTCCGGCAGGTCCAGCACCACCGGCGAACCGGCGCTCGTCGAGATCGCGCGCACCGAGTCGTGTGCACGGCGCGCCAGCACGCGGATGTCGACCTGCTCGGCGGTCAGCTCCACGACGCCGGCGTCCAGGCGGGAGATCTCCAGCAGGTCGCCCAAAAGCGACTCGAAGCGGTCCAGCTCGTCGACCAGCAGCTCGGTGGAACGGGCCAGTCCGGCGGGGAACTGCTCGCGCGAGGCGTGCAGGACGTCCGCGGCCATGCGCACGGTCGTCAACGGCGTGCGCAGCTCGTGCGAGACGTCCGAGGTGAAGCGGCGCTGCAGCTGGCCGAACTCCTCCAGCTGCTTGAACTGGGCCTGGATCGACTCGGCCATCTCGTTGAACGACTCGGCGAGCCGCGCCACGTCGTCCTCGCCGACGACGTGCATGCGTTCGTGCAAAGTGCCGTCCGCGAACCGTTCCGCCACCTCGGCGGCCTGGCGCACCGGCCGGACCACCTGGCGTGTCACGAGGTTCGCGATGAGAGCAAGGAGGATCAGCAGCACGATGCCACCGACGGCCAAAGTGGACTGGACGACCTCGGCGGTGCGCTGCTCCGCGGTCAGCGGGAAGATCAGGTACAGCTGCATCGAGCGCGCGGTCGTGCTCATCGGCAGACCCACGACGAACAACGTGGTCGCCTTGCCACCGCGCTGCACGGTGTGGATCTGCGTGGCCTCGCCGCCGAGCTCGACCATGTCGCGCAGAGCGCGCGGCACGTCCTCGAACGGTCCGACGGCCGGCACGCGGCCGGCGCTGTTCGCACCCTGCCCGTCGGCGAGCACGGGCTCGAACGCGCCGGCACCCGCCGTCGTGGCGTCCGTGCCGGCGCCACCGACGGCGAGCTTGTTGATGGCGCTCTGGAAACGCGTCTGCACGCTGTCCGGGCCGGGGTTCAGCCCGACCAGATCGGACTGGATCAAGGCCCGCGAGGCCATCGCCTGGCGCACCGCGGCCTCGTCCTTGGTGCTCAGCAGCTGGTTGGTGATCTGCATCTGCAGAACCATGCCCAGCACGAACACCACGGCCGAGGACAACGCGAGCGTGGACACCACAACGCGCAACTGCAGCGAACGACGCCACAGATCACCAAACGCGGCCCATCGCTTCCGCGCTTCCTCGACGAGGAACTGCGCCTTCGCGACGACCGGCCGAACGAACTTCATACGCCACCTGTCACGGAGGGCCGGCCTTGTACCCGACACCGCGGACAGTCAACACCACCTCGGGGTGTTCCGGGTCCCGTTCGACCTTGGACCGCAGCCGCTGCACGTGGACGTTCACCAGGCGCGTGTCGGCGGCGTGGCGGTAGCCCCACACCTGCTCGAGCAGCACCTCGCGGGTGAACACCTGGCGCGGCTTGCGGGCCAGTGCGACGAGGAGGTCGAACTCCAGCGGCGTGAGCTGGATCGGCCTGCCCTCGCGCAGCACCTCGTGGCCGGGGACGTCGATCGTGAGGTCGCCGATCTGCAGAACCTCGGACGGCTCTGCCTCCGTGCGGCGCAGGCGCGCCCGGATGCGGGCGACCAGCTCCTTCGGCTTGAACGGCTTCACCACGTAGTCGTCCGCGCCGGACTCGAGGCCCAGCACCACGTCGACCGTGTCGCTCTTCGCGGTGAGCATCACGATCGGCACGCCCGACTCGGACCTGATCGCCTTGCAGACGTCGATGCCGTTCATTCCCGGCAACATCAGGTCGAGCAGCACGAGGTCGGGCTTGAGCTCGCGCAGCGCGGGCAGGGCACGAGCACCGTCGGCGACCACCGCGGTGTCGAAGCCCTCCCCGCGCAACACGATCGTCAGCATCTCCGCCAGGGCGGGGTCGTCATCGACGACGAGCACGCGTGCCTTCATACCCAATATCGTCGCACTGCCGGTCGCGCGCTCGCGCACCGCCCACGCTCCGTTGCCGCTGGTGGCGATGTGCGCTCGTTCGGTAACCGGTCGGAACTGTCGTTCCACGTACCCCACCTCGCCCCGATTTGGCCTGCTCGTCGCCGGAATATCCGCGCGACGCTCACCTTTCGTTACCCGGTGAAGTCAGACCGTGTGGATCGCCGAGGCCAGCCAGATGCGCGCATCACCCACCTTCCGGGGGTCG
>JAVXWK010000801.1:0-3747 GCA_032230575.1 Pseudonocardiales bacterium
TACATCTTCCCGACGGTGCTGGGCGTGCTGTCGCGGCTCTACCTGCCGCAGCTGCTGGTGAACGGGAAGACGGACGCGGCGGTGCTGATGCTGCCGAGCACGATGGTGCCGAACCTGGGCGGCCAGATCCTCGGCGCGATCGTCGCCGCGGGTGCTTTCGCGGCGTTTCTCTCGACCAGTTCCGGGCTCGTCGTCTCCGTCGCGGGAGTGGTCTCGACGGACATCATGCCGGGCAAGGTTCGTGACTTCCGGTGGGCGACCGTGTTCACCGGACTCGTCGCAATCGGTCTTGCTCTGCTGCTTCCGCGCTCCGATGCGTCACTGACCGTGGCCATGTCGTTCGCGCTCGCCGCGTCGACGTTCTGCCCGCTTCTCGTCCTCGGCATCTGGTGGAGAGGACTCACCTGGGTGGGCGCAGTGTGCGGCCTCGTCGTCGGCGGCGGGATGGTGATCACCGCGCAGGTGATCAGCGTCGTCAGCTCCTACACCGGCCGCTGGGCGCCCGCGGTGTTCACCCAACCAGCGCTGATCACGGTGCCGATCGCGTTCATGACCATGATCGTGGTGAGCAAGGCGACCCGCAGGCGCGCGCCCGCGGACGTCAACCAGATCTTGCTGAGGCTGCACGCGCCGGATCCGCTGGGCTTCATCCGGGACCGCGACATCGCCCGCTTCGGGACCGCCGAGGAGAAGGCCAGACAGGCCGACGACAAGCGCAGGGGAGCTAGTCGAACGCGCTGAGTAACCAGCGTTTCAAATGGGTGAAAATTGGTCACTCGAATCGGTGAACGGTGAATCTCGTCACGCAGAGTGCTGTTCGTCTACGCATACTGACCGTTCGTCGCTTCACCCGACTGCTGGGCGCTTGGGCACGAACGGGGTCTTACCTGAGTGACTCAAGTCTCCATACGGTTCTCGACCAAGAACAGGACCGCACCTGGAGGCATTACGTGCACGTCACGTTGCTGACACCTACGACGAGTACGGCGAGGAGGGGACTGTGAGCACTGTTGAGCACACCCCGAGCGAGTCGGCCCCCGATGCGCAGAAGTGGGTCGACGTACAAGCAAGTGATGACTTCGCGGAGCTGAAGCACCGGCTGCGCAAGTTCGTGTTCCCCGTCTCCGGGCTGTTCCTCGCGTGGTACCTGCTGTACGTGCTCCTCGCGGACTACGCGCACGGGTTCATGTCCACCAAGGTGTTCGGCAACATCAACGTCGGGCTCATCTTCGGCCTGCTGCAGTTCGTGTCGACCTTCGTCATCACGACGCTGTACGTGCGGCACGCCAACAAGAACCTCGACCCGTTGGCGGAGAAGCTCCGCGGTGAGATCGAGGGAGACGGCAAGTGAACGAGTCCAGCCCGATCCTCAACATCAGCATCTTCGGTGTCTTCGTCCTGATCACGCTGTTCGTGGTCATCCGGGCGAGCCGCAACACCAAGACGGCTGCCGACTACCTCGCCGCCGGCCGTGCCTTCACCGGCCCGCAGAACGGCATCGCGATCGCGGGTGACTACCTGTCCGCCGCGTCGTTCCTCGGCATCGCGGGCGCCATCGCCCTCAACGGTTACGACGGCTTCCTGTACTCGATCGGCTTCCTGGTGGCGTGGCTCGTCGCGCTGCTGCTGGTCGCCGAACTGCTGCGCAACACCGGCAAGTACACGATGGGCGACGTGCTGAGCTTCCGGATGCGTCAGCGTCCGGTCCGCGCCGCCGCCGCCACGTCGACGATGGCGGTCTCGTTCTTCTACCTGCTGGCCCAGATGGCCGGCGCCGGTGGCCTCGTGGCCCTGCTGCTCGGCATCACGGGCACTGGTGGCCAGGCGATCGTCATCGCCGTGGTCGGCGCCCTGATGATCGCCTACGTGCTCATCGGCGGTATGAAGGGCACGACCTGGGTCCAGATCATCAAGGCGTGCCTGCTGATCGCCGGCGCCGCGATCATGACCTTCTGGGTGCTCGGCAAGTACGGCTTCAACCTGTCGTCGCTGCTCGGTGCCGCTGTCGACAAGGCCCCGAAGGTCGGCGAGAAGCTGCTCGGCCCCGGTCTCGCATACGGCAAGAACGGCACCACGCAGCTCGACTTCCTGTCGCTGGCCCTCGCGCTGGTCCTCGGCACCGCGGGTCTGCCGCACATCCTGATGCGCTTCTACACCGTGCCGACGGCGAAGGAAGCCCGTCGCTCGGTCGTGTGGGCCATCTGGCTGATCGGCATCTTCTACCTGTTCACGCTGGTCCTGGGCTACGGCGCCGGTGCGCTCGTCGGTCCGGACGCGATCAACAAGGCCCCCGGCAAGGCCAACTCCGCCGCTCCGCTGCTCGCACTGGAGCTCGGTGGCCCGATCCTGCTCGGCCTGATCGCGGCGGTGGCGTTCGCGACGATCCTCGCGGTCGTGGCCGGCTTGACGATCACGGCGTCGGCGTCGTTCGCCCACGACATCTACGCCAACATCATCAAGAAGGGCCAGGGCAAGGACGTCGAGGACAAGACGGACGAGGTCAAGGTCGCCCGCCTCACCGCGGTCGTGATCGGTCTGGTGTCCATCGGCGGCGGCATCATCGCCAACGGCCAGAACATCGCGTTCCTCGTGGCGCTGGCGTTCGCGGTCGCGGCCTCTGCCAACCTGCCGACGATCCTCTACTCGCTGTTCTGGAAGAGGTTCAACACCTCGGGCGCGCTGTGGAGCATCTACGGCGGTCTGATCGTGACGATCACCCTGATCATCCTGTCGCCCGCGGTCTCCGGCCAGCCCACGTCGATGTTCAAGAACGCCGACTTCGCGCTCTTCCCGCTGTCGAACCCCGGCATCGTGTCGATCCCGGTCGCGTTCCTGCTCGGCTACGTCGGCACGATCCTCTCGAAGGAGAAGGCCGACTCGGTCAAGCAGGCCGAGATGGAGGTCCGCTCCCTCACCGGTGCGGGCGCCGAGAAGGCCATCGCGCACTAGCTGCTCTGGTTGTGAACGGGCCGTCCCCTCGGGGGCGGCCCGTTTTTCGTGCAACCCTGCTGGTGCTGGCCGCGTATTAGACGCGAAGCAGCGAAAGCAGGGGGACCGGAGTGCGACGGGACGAGGAGTTCTCGGAGTTCTTCACGAGCAGGTTCGACTGGGCCCGGCGCACGGCGTACGCGTTGTGCGGCGACTGGTCGGAGGCGGAAGAGCTCGCGCAGAACGCGTTCGTGAAGGCCTACGCGAAGTGGCCGAGCATCAGGCGTGAAACGGCGGTGGCCTACGTCCGCACCATCGTGACGCGGCTGTTCCTCGACAGCAGGCGCCGCCTCCGCAACCGGGAACGCTCTGTCGCCGAGCTTCCGGAACTCGGTGTCGGTGGCGGCTTCTCCGATCCCGACGCCAAGTTGAACGCTGCGCTGCAGCAGGTGCCGCCCAAGCAGCGGGCCGCGCTCGTGCTGCGGTTCGTGCACGATCTGTCGATCGAGCAGACGGCCGCTGAGCTGGGCTGTTCGACAGGCAACGTCAAGAGTCAGACAGCCAGAGGTTTGGCGGCGCTCCGCGAGGCGTACGGCGAGCCGATCCCCTCGGAGTGTGCTTGATGAACATCGAAGAGAAGCTGCGCGGAGCTCTCGACACACCTGCTCCGCCCCCTACGACGACGTTGGACCACGTGCTGAAGCGCGGCCGCCGCCGGGTGTTCGCCCAGCGCGCGGGCGCGATGCTCGGTGTGGTGGCCGTGGTCGCCGGAGTCGGGTTCGGTGCGGCCACGCTGAACCTGGTCGCTCGGGAGCCCGC
>JAVXWK010000808.1:0-14167 GCA_032230575.1 Pseudonocardiales bacterium
AGCACCGCCGCCGGCTGCTGGCCGACGTCGCGCAGCAGCAGGAACGGCAGCAGGAAGTTGCCCCAGGCGTTGACGAACGCCCACACGAAGATCGTCGCGTCACCGGGCCGCGCGACCGGCAGCACGACGTGACCGAGCACCTGCCACGGCGAGGCGCCGAAGACCCGCGCCGACTCCTCGTACGAGCGCGGCACGGCGTCCACGAAGTCCTTGAGGATGAAGATGGCGGCCGGGAGCATGCCGCCCGCGATCACCAGCGCCGTGCCGAACTGCGAGTTGATCAGCCCGAGCTGCAGCATCATCACGAAGATCGGCACCATCGCGGCCGTGCCGGTCACCACTGAAGACAACAACAAGAGCAAGTACAGCAACAGATCCCGGCCGGGAATCCGCACTCGCGACAACGCATAAGCCGCCAACGCCGCCAGCACGGTCGTCACGACGGTCGCGATCGCGCACAGGATCAGCGAGTTCACCAGTGACGACAACGTGTACGGGTGGTCGAAGGTCGCGGCCACGTTCGACAGCGTCCAGTCCGGCCAGCGCAACCCGAGACCGGGCTTCGAGTCGAACGGTGCCGACGCCAGCCACAGCATCGGCACCGCGAAGAACGCCAGCACCACCGTGATCAGCACGTAGAAGCCGATCCTGCGCACAATCCACAGAGGACTCATGCCCGCCTCCGCAACAACCTCAGGTACACCAGGGCGATCACCAGGTTGCCGACGAGCAGCAGCATCGACATCGCGGACGCGTAGCCGAGCTGCCCGCCCTCCAAAGCCTGCCGGTAGATCAGCACCGGCAGCACCTCGGACTGGTGGTTCGGCCCGCCGGACGTCAGCAGGAACGGCGTGAAGTCGTTGGCCGTCCACAGGCTGATCAGCAGGGTGTTGGTCAGCACGTGGCCGCGGATGTGGGGGAACACCACGTCCCGCACGGTCTGCCAGCCCGAGGCGCCCACGAGCCGCGCGGTTTCGAGCTGCGAAGGCGGCACCGCGGCCAGTGCCGAGGTGTAGAGGAGCATCGAGAACGCCGTGCCGCGCCAGATGTTGAAGATGATCAGGCTGGTCATCGGGTACTGCACCAGCCACGACGTCTCGGGCGAGCCGAGCAGCAGCCCCAGTGTGCCCGTGTCGCGGCTCAGCACCGCGAACCAGAGGAACGCCACGACCGTGCTCGGCAGGATCCACGAGAGCAGCACCAGACCCTCGGTCGTGCGCCTCAGCCACGGGCTCACCGACCGCAGCAGCCACGCCAGCGCGAAGCCCAGCGCGTTCTGCCCGATCACGGCCGAGAACAGCACGAACATCGCCGTCAGCCACAGCGAGTTGGTGAACAGCGGGTCGCGGACGGCCTCTGCCACGTTGTCCAGCCCGACCACCTGCGGGTTGGCTGCGGCGGGCCCGGTGAGCTGGTAGTTCGTGATGCCGATGTAGAGCGTCCACAGCGCGGGGAACACGAGAAAGAGCCCGATGAGCGCCAGCGCGGGCGCCACGAACGCGACCGCGCGCCGCACCCCCAGCCCGGCGCTATCCACAGCCCCGCCCGTCCTCGATGAAGGGCGCATTCATCGACCACACGTGGATGAATGCGCCCTTCATCCCCAGCGGCGCGCGGGCGCGGCTAGCCAACGTTCTCCTCGCCGACCGCCTTCACCAGCGCAGCCCGATAGGCCTGCGCTGCCTCGTCCGGGCTCTTGCCGGACACGATGTCCGCCGTCGCCTGCTGCAGAGCGGCCGACACCTTGGGGTAGTTGGCGAGGCCCGGCCGGTACCGGGTGATCGGCAGGACCTTCTCCGCGATGAACGTCAGCATCGGGTCGCCCTTGAGCACCTCGTCGTTGACGTCCTGCCGCTGGGTGAGCTGCGCGGTCCCGGCCAGCGACTCCTTCACGGCCTCGGCGGAGTTGAGGAACTGCATGAACTCCCACGCCTGCTTCGGGTACTTGGTGTTCGGGTTGATCACCCGCACGCCACCGCCGGACATGCTCACGAAGTCCTGCCCGCCGACTCCGGCCTTCGACTGCTTGGCAGGAACCAGCGCCCAGCCCACGGCCGTGTCGCGGTCGGCCATCTTGGCCACGCCGTTCTTCGGCTCCACCACGGAACGCCAGAAGTAGTCGCTCTCCATCAGGACGCCGATCTTGTTCTCGCTGAACAGCTGGAACGACCGCTGCCGCCCGTTGGCCTCCTGCTGCAGCACGGGATCGCCGAGCCCGCCGCTGTAGACCTTCTGGTACAGCCCCAGAACGTCCTTGACGTTGGCCGAATCCCCTTGCCACTTCCCGTTGTCGTAGATGGGCTTGCCGGTGCCGGCGAGCGCGGGCAGCACGCCCTGCATCGTCGTCGCCTCGCCCATCGCGGTGCCGGCGTTGAGCTGAAGTGGCGTGACGCCAGGCAGAGACTTCAACTTGGCGCCCGCGTCGAGCACGTCCTGCCACGACCGAGGTTGCCAGTCCGCGGGCAACCCGGCCTGCGAGAACAGCTTCTTGTTGAAGAACAGCACGCGCCCGTCCGTGCCCATCGGCACGCCGTACCGCTTGCCGTCGAACTCGCCGAGCCCCTGCACGGCCTTGGGGATCTTGTCCCAGCCGTCCCAGTCGGTGTTCCCGACCACGTCCGCGAGCGGCTTGACCCCTCCGGACTGCGCGAACTCGCCGAGCCAGATGCCGTCGATCTCGATGATGTCGCCACCACCGCCGGTCTTCAGGTCCAAAGCCACCTTGGTCTTGAAGTCCTCGTCGCCGGTGCCGTTCTGCTCGAACTTGATCGTCGCCGTGACGCCCTTGGCCTTCTGCTGCTCGGTGAACCTCGGGATCACCCAGTTCTGCAGCCAGTTCGCACCGCGCGCGTTCTTGCCGCCCTGCGCCGCGTTGGCGACGATCGTCAGCGTGATCTCCTTGGCGTCGGCGTTGCGCGCCTGATCACCCTCCTGCGTCTGCCCGAGACAACCTGTCGCCATCCCTATGGGAAGCAGGCCGCACACCGCCAGCAGCCCGAACCTCGTTGTCCGCCGCATTCGTGATCTCCCCACCCAGAGGACCAGCTGGTACGTCAACCACCAACTTGGCACTGGATCACTCCGGCCACAAGCTCTCAGCGCCCTCTCAGTGGGCGGCTGGAAGGCTGCCGCGCGGAGGGGGTAGATCAACATGCAACTGCTCATGACGGCCGTCCTGGCCGCGTCAACACTGGTGTCACCGCAGGTCACAGGCCCGTTTCCGGTCGGCACAACAGACGTTCACCTGGTCGATCCCACGCGACTTGACCCGTTCCAACCGTCAAAGAACCGGGAACTGATGGTCACCGTCAGCTACCCGGCCCAGCGCCTCGGCCCCAGAGCACCGATGCTCGCGGAGGGCTTCGCCGAGGCCGCCGACCCGATCATCTCCAGTCCGGCGTTCCTCGACGTTCCGGCTGGGACGGTCGACTGGAACGGGACGCTGCGACAGGCCCGTGTGGACGCTCCACCGATCAGGAACAAGTGGCCGGTCGTGCTGTTCTCCCCGGCTCTGCAGGCACCGCGCGAGTTCTACACCAGCACCGCGGACGACCTCGCGAGCCGCGGCTACGTCGTCGTCACCGTCTCGCACACGCACGAGGCGTTCGCCGTGGAGTTCCCCGGCAACCGCATCGAGTACGGCGGAATCGACGGCAGCCCGGAAACGATGAAGAAGGTCATCGGCACACGGGTCGCGGACATGCGGTTCGTGCTCGACCAGCTGCCGAAGCTCACCAAGAACGCCGACCTGAGCCGAGTGGGCATCGCCGGGCACTCCTACGGCGGCTACACGGCCGGCGAGACGATGGTGAACGACCGCAGGTTCGACGCGGGCGTCAACATCGACGGCGGTATGGAGCACACCGGCGACGGCGGCCCCTACTCGCCCGGCCGGGTCGTCACCGAAGGGCTGGACCGGCCGTTCCTGCTGTTCGGCGGCGACGACGGCGAACGCGAGCTCTCGCACGTCGACACGAGCCTCACGCGCACCTGGGCCGACTTCTGGCCCCACCAGCGCGGGTGGAAGCGGGACGTGCACCTCGACGACGGCGCGCACTTCGGGTTCAGCGACCTGCAGTGGGCCGTGCCGCAGATCCCCGCGATCACGCCGGCACACCGCGAGAGTCTCATTGGGACGATCGCTCCGAAGGACGCGCTGAAGGCCCAGCACGACTACGTGGCCGCGTTCTTCGACCTCCACCTCAAGCACAGGAGCACCACCCTGTTCGACCGGCCGCGCCATCCGGGTGTCCGCCTGGTGGACTGACGCACAGCCGGCTCACAGGCACCGGCGGTATGGTCCCGGTCCAATGTCTGTCGAGTTCAACGTCCTCGGACCGCTCCAGGTCCGCGTGGACGGCCGGGAGCTTGCGCTCGGCGGGTTCACCCGCCGGGCGACGCTCGGGTTCCTGCTGCTCAACGCGGGCAGGGTGGTCTCGATCAGCGAGCTCACCGAGGCGTTGTGGCCGGACGGGCATCCACCGACGGCACGCGGGATTCTGCTCAACGTCGTGTCGGCGCTGCGGAAAGCGGACCTCGACCTCGTCACCCGCAAACCCGGCTACCTGTTGCGTGCGGAACCGGATCGCGTTGACCTGCACCGGTTCCGCGCCGCGACCGCCCGAGCCGCCACCGCGCCAGCACCTGAGCAGAAAGCCGCGATCCTCAGAGACGCCTTGGCGTCGTGGCGTGGCCCGGTGCTCGCGGACCTGGTCGCGGACGGCGTCACGTGGCCCGCGCTCGTCGAGATCGAGCACCTGCGCGACATCACCGTCGAGGACAGGTTCGACGCCGAGCTGGCATCGGGCAAGCACCGCGAGGTGATCGCGGAACTCGAAGCGCTCGTGCGTGATCACCCGCTCCGAGAACGTTTGCAGGGTCAGCTGATGCTCGCCCTCTACCGGTCCGGCAGGCAGGCCGACGCGCTCGCGGCCTTCCGTGCGGCACGCGAGAAGTTCGCGGCAGAACTGGGCATCGACCCGGGCCGCGACCTGGTGGCGTTGGAACAGGCGATCCTCACGCAGGACCCGTCGCTCGCCCTCACAGCCGCCCACAACCCGCTTGTGCTGGAACGCAAGAAGGTCAGCGTCCTCGTCACGCGACTCGAACTGCCGGGCGCCGGTGAAGCCGCGGACGAGCTGCTCGAAACCACCGTCGCCGCGATCAGCGAGAAGATCGAGGACCTCGGTGGCGTGATCGTCACGACGCTCGGGTCGACGGTCTGCGCGGCGTTCGGCGCCCCGGCCAACCGCGAGGACGACGCGGCGCGGGCCGTGAGAGCGGCTTTCGAGATCACCAGCGAACATCCTGCCGCCGCGGCGGTGTGCACGGGTCCGGCGCTCGTCACGTCCGGCGACAAGCTCGAAGTCGGCGGCACGCTGCTCGACGCGGGACTCCGCCACGTCGCCCAAGCGGCCGTGGGCGAGGTCAGGACCTGCCCGACGACCGAGCGCTCGCTCACACCGGCAGGCGACGACACCCCGTTCGTCGGCCGGTCTAGCGAGATGGCCGAGGTGTGCGAGGCACACGAGCAGGTCCAGCGTGCGAGACGACCGCGGCTGATCACGCTGGTCGGCGAGCCTGGCACCGGAAAGTCCCGCCTCACCAGGGAGTTCGCCGCAGGACGACGGACCCTGACCGGCCGCACTCCCCCGTTCGGCCGCGACGACGTGTTCGCCCCGCTGGCGCAGATCGTCCGCGGTCACGCCGAAATCCTCGACTCCGACACGCCGGAAGTCGTCACCGACAAGATCAAGGGGATCAGCGACGACCCGTGGCTCGTCACGCAGCTGTGCGCGCTCCTGGGCGTGACTCCGCAGGGCAGCGACGTGCTGATGGCGTGGCGCAGGCTGATCGAACAGATCGCCGCCGAACCGCTCGTGGTGATCGTCGAGGACCTGCACTGGGCCGACGACCTGCTCCTGGACTACCTGCACGGCCTGCCGGACACCGCGGAGGACGTGCCACTCCTCATCCTCGCCACGGCACGCCCGGAGCTGCTGGAACGCCGTCCGGCCTGGGGTGAGGTCGTCACGCTGGACGCACTGTCCGAAGAGGACACCACGCTGCTGCTCAAGATGCTGACCACGCGCCACGACGTGACGGCTGACCTCCCCGAGCTGCTCCAGCGCTCCGCGGGCAACCCGCTGTTCGCCGGCGAGTACGTGCGCATGCTCCGCGACGGCGACCAGGACACGCTGCCCGACACCGTGCAGACGGTCATCGGCGCGCGGCTCGATTCCTTGCCACCGCTGGAGAAAGTCATCCTGCAGGACGCGGCCGTGCTAGGCCCGACGGTGTGGCCGGGCGCCGTCGCCGCGGTCGCCGAACGCGAGGTCGCCGAGGTCACGAAGTGCCTGGAAGTGCTGCGACAGCGCGACTTCCTGAAGCGGAGCCGAACCAGCAACGTCGTCGGCGAGGCCGAGTACACGTTCAGCCACGTCCTGGTGCGCGACGTCGCCTACGACCGGGTCCCGCGCACCACCAAGGCCATGAAGCACTACCACGCGGCGGAGTGGCTCAAAGCCCTGCCGCTGGAGCACGTTCCCTTGCTGGCACACCACTTCCAGCAGGCCGTGTGGCTGGCCGAGGCTGCCGGACGGCCGTGCGACATCCTCGGTCAGAAGGCCCGCGAAGCCCTGACCGAGGCAGGCAACAAGGCGAGCGGACTCGCCGCGAGAAGCACCGCGGTCCGCTCCTACCAGGCAGCGCTCGCGGTGTGCCCGCCAGGACACGAGGACCGCGCCAAGCTCCTGACGTTGCTCGGCTCGGCTCTGGCGTGGGACAGCAAGGGCACCGAGGAGCTCGCCGAGGCCGTCGAGCTCTACCTGGCCGGAGACGACTTCGCCGGCGCCGCGGAGGCCTCGGCGGCAGCGTGGCGGGCGTGTTTCCACCGGGGCGACCATCAAGAGGCCCAACGACATCTCGACCGCACGCTGGAGTTCCTGGCGCGGGCAGAGCCCGGTGAACGGGTGTTCGGCGTCCTGGCGCACGCCGCCCACTCGCTGACGCTGGCGGCCAGGGCCGACGAGGCGATCACCACGGCACGGGCGGCGCTGGTCGGCGCGACCGGATCGGACCGAGCGGTCGCGCTGGAGACGCTGGGCCTGGCCAAGGTGAAGAAGGGCGACGCCTCGGGAGTCGACGACATGCGCCAGGCCATCGCGGAACGGCGCGAGGCAGGGCTCTCCTACAGCCTCGGCCTGATCAACCTCGGCACCGCGTACGCGACCCTCGGCGACGCCCGCGCGCGCAAGGCCGCCCGAGCCGAGTCACGGGTGGCGGGGCTGCGGCACGGCGACGAGTTCGCGCAGTCGTTCCTCGACTCCTCGCGCTACGTCGAGCTGTTCTGGGAAGGCCGCTACGACGAGGCGCTGCGGAACCTCGACGAGGCCATCAGGAACGCCCCGAGTCAGCCCTACCTCTACTCCATCCGCGCCCGCATCAAACTGCTGACGGGTGACCACGACAGCGCCCGTGAGGACGCCGCGACAGCACTCGGCCACGCCAGGACGAAAGCGCATCCGGGCGAACTGCAGCATCCGCTCGTGCTCCGGGCACGGATCGCGTTGCTCGACGGCGGAAAGCCGGACGTCGACGAACTGCTCACCCTGCTGCCAGGCCGTCAGATCACCGGGCCGATCGGTGTCAGCCTGCCGATCGTGCTCGCCGCCGCGGGTCACGGCCCGGAATGCCTCACCACGCTCGCCTGGTCGCGCTGGAAGGACGCCGCCGTCGCCTACCTCCAAGGAAACAGAGAAGAAGCTTTCCGGATATATCAGGAGATCGGCTCGATCCCGGACGCCGACGAGGCACGATGAGTCGCCAGTTATCGGACGGAAATAGCGTCCGGGTGTGTCCGCCATCCCGCGTTACTACCAGGCCAAGACCAAGCTGCTCGACCTGCTGAGCGAGCTGCCCGACAACACCCCGTTCCCGCCGGAACGCGAGCTCGCCGAGCTGTTCGGCATGTCCCGCACCACGATCCGCAAAGCGCTGGACGAGCTGGTGCTCGAGGGCAAGCTCATCCGCAAGGCCGGCCGGCAGGGCACGGCTGTCGCGCCCCGCAAGCAGGTCCACCGGCTGAGCCTGGACTCCCTCGTCCAGGACCTCGCCACCCGCGAGCAGATCGTGGTGCGGACCATCGGCGCGCAGGACGTGATCAACGTCGAGTCCGTGCTCGTCCGAGGGGACGAGCCGATCGGCGTCAGATCGACCTACCTGCGTGCCTCCCAGTTCCCCGGACTCGCCGAGAACTACGACCGCAGTGCGCCGCTGCGGAAGTTCCTCGCGGACAGGTACAAGGTCCGGTTCGGTGAGCTGCATCCGTGGTGCACCACCGCGTCGGCCACGCCGCGCATCGCCGGGATGCTCGACGTCAGGCCCGCCACTCCGGTGCTGTCGATCGCGTGGATGGCCCACGACTTCCGCGGTGTCCCGATCGAACGGACGTGGGTCGTCCTGCGGGGCGATCGTGCGCACCTCACGATGCACCTGCCGCGGGCCGATCACGTGGTCCGCCGGTCGACCGCCTGAGACGGCGGCTCGGACGGGCTTCCTCGGTCATGCGCTCAGCGTGCCAGCACTCGGCGCCCGCACGCCCGTGCTGGGCTAGACCAGCAGATCCAATAGCGTGGGAGCGTGACCGCTCGACGCACCCTGCTCAAGTCGCTGGCCCTGCTCCCCCTCGCCGGCTGCACAGCCGCACCGGCACCGCGGGCGACGACCACCGCCACATCGACCAGCCCGACGCAGATCAGGCACGACGCCCTGGTCGAGCTCGAGAAGAAGTACGACGCCAGGCTGGGCGTCTTCGCGGCCGGCGTCGCCACGATCGAACACCGCGCGGACGAGCGGTTCGCGTTCTGCTCGACCTTCAAGGGCCTCGCCGCGGCCGCCGTGCTGCACCGCAACCCGATGGCGCACCTTGACACCGTCGTCACCTACGGCTCGTCAGACCTGATGAAGAGCTCCAAGATCACCAGTCAGCACGTCCAGACCGGCATGAAGCTCCGCGACGTGTGCGACGCCGCCGTCCGGTACAGCGACGGCACGGCCGGCAACCTGCTGCTGCGCGACCTCGGCGGCCCTGGCGAGCTCACCAGGTACCTGCGGGAGCTCGGCGACCTCGAGACCCGCATGGACCGCATCGAGCCCGACATCACCAGCGCCACTCCAGGCGACCCGCGCGACACGGCCACCCCGCGCTCACTCGGCACGGACTACCAGCGGCTCGTCCTCGGCGACGCCCTCGAGCCGGAGAAGCGCGACTTCCTCAAGGACCTGATGGTGCGCAACACCACGGGAGCCAACCGCATCCGGGCGGGCCTGCCGAAGGACTGGCTGGTCGCCGACAAGACCGGCACCGGCGACTACGGCACGCTCAACGACATCGCCATCGCCTGGCCGCCGAACCGCGGGCCGATCCTGATCTCGATCATGTCCAGCAAGCCCGCCGCGGACGCGAAGTACGACGAGGCCCTCATCGCCGAGGCCGCCGCCTACGTCGCCAAAACCCTCATCTGACCGAGGACACGTCCGCCCACACGGTTTTCGAGTCCGGGTACCTGTTGTGCCCCCAGACCTGCGCCAAGCCGTTGACCAGCAACAACCCTCGCTGCCTGCGCCCCAGGAACCCCATCCGTCCCAACTGCGGGAACCGGCCTGGTGTTCCGTCGTCGACCTCGACCCGCACCACTTCGCGCTCCGGAAGGCGAAGAATGCGGGCGCGACGAGGCGCGGCGGCGTGGTGGTACGCGTTGCTCACCAGTTCGGTGGCAACGACCATCACGTCGACCACGACGTTCTCGTGCATCCCCCTGAGCAGGCGGCGAACCTCCGCCCTCACGTCCGCGAGCGGCAGTTTTCCCTCTGGTAGGACGAGGTCCAGGCGTTCGCCGGACCGTCCTGCAATACCCATCAGCATCTCCCCGTGCCCTGTTCACTCAAGGCAGCAGGATCCGTACCCAGCAGTACAAGGATCGAAACCCACCGAACTGGAATCACATGAACCTCGGCAAATCCGCCCAGACCACCGTGCCGCCGTGCGCCCTGTCCACACCCCATCGATCTGACAACCGCGCGACCAGGACCAGGCCGTATCCTCGTTGCGGACGGGAGACCTTCCGCAACGGCGGGCGGGCCTGGGCGTCGTGCGCGATCTCGACGCGGATCTTGGACTCCTCCACGACGACACGCAGGAACGACGGCTCGGACGTGTACCTGTAGGCGTTGCTGACGAGTTCGTTCACCACCAACAACACGTCACCCACGCACTCAGGGGTCTCCCCCATGAGCTGCAGGCGCACCCAGCGCCGGACGGCCGCGAGACTCGGCCGCTGCCTGCCCAGTGGCAGGTGCGCCGCCTCACCCGTCCTCGCTGCGTGATCGTGAGCCAAACCGCTCCTCGGTCAATTGATCAGTTCGGGGCCGGTTACCCGACTGCATCAGCCGCCAAACCATCCGTTCAGCGGGCTGAACTCCGGGCACCGGCTACTCTCACTCCGCCATCGCGCCACTCCGGGGGGAACCGCGTGCCCAGACTGCTCACGCCTTTGCTGATCGCCCTGCTGGGGATGTTCACCGCCCAGCAACTCCTCGCTCCGCTCATCGGGCCGTTGTCGGCCCAGCTCGAGCTCACGGCCTCCCAGCTGGGGCTGGTGTTCACGATCACCTCGGTGGCCGTCACCTTGTCCAGCCCGCTGTGGGGGTGGGGACTCGACCGGTTCGGCCCACGTCCCGTGCTGATCGCCGGCGCCGGTCTCGTCCTGGCCGGGTTCGCCGGATTCGCCGTCGCATCGGCGCTCGTCCTCGACGAGACGCTGACGCCGGAGCTGACGTTCGCGCTGGCGCTGGTGTTCCGCAGTCTCCTGCTGGGCGCCGGACTCTCCGTGCTACCGGTCGCCGCGCTCTTCGTCGCCGGCCGGAGCCACGAGACCCTGCGAACCTCGGTGGCCGGCCTGGTCGGTGCCGCGCAGGGACTCGCCGTGGTGATCGGCCCGGTGATCGGTGGCGTGCTGGCCGTCGGATCGCTGACGGTGCCGCTCTACGTCGCTCCCGGGATGGCACTGCTTCTCCTGACCTGGGTGCTGGTCGCCGTCAAGCCCGAGACCGCGGATCACTCACAGCCCGTGGCCCGGACGGTGCCGCCGGAGCTGGTGCGGACCTTCGGCTTCGGATTCCTGACGTTCGCGTCGTTGGTTCTGGTGAGCCTGACGGCCACTCTTCTCGCGTTCGATCGGGTGGGCAGGACGTCCGGAACCGTCGTCGCGGTGGCCGCTGTGACCACGCTCGGGATCGGGATCGTGGCGACGCAGAGCCTGCTCGTACTGATCCTGAGGTGGCCGGCCGACCGGTTGATGCGGGTCGGGGCACCGATCGTGGTGGTGGGCTGCGGGTTCCTGGCAGCGCCAGGGCCCGCGTGGCTGACGGTGGTCGCGTTCCTGGTGCTGGCCGTCGGGCTCGGTCTCGCCGGCACCGGTTTCTTCGCGGCGGCCACGCTCGGCGCCCCCGCGCGGCGTCAGGGCCTGGTCGCCGGCGCGGCCTGCGGCACGTCCGGGCTGGCAGGTCTCGTCGTGCCGATGCTGAGCAACGTCCTGTACCCCGTGAGCCCGATCACGCCGGTGATCGCCGCCGGTGTGCTCGCCGCGCTCGCGACCGGGTTGTCGCTGATGCCGATGCGAGATGTCGCGCCACAATCTGTGGCGTGAGGCTGTCCGTGGCCATCTGGCCGCCCGCGGAGATCGCCGAGGTGCTCGGCGCGCTCGATCGTGCGCCTGGCATCCAGTGGTCGGTGCCGGAGCAGTGGCTGGTGAAGGTGCGGCCGCTGGGCACCGTGTCCGAACGAGTCGTGCCGGACCTGGTCGACGCGTTGACCTTCGAACTCGAGGGCGCGCCTGCGGCCCGGTGCGTGCTGGGGCCTCGTACACGGGCGCTCGGCGGGTGGCTGGGCGTGCCGGTGTCCGGGCTGGACGACCTGGCCGCGGTGGTGTTCGACGCGACCGCGCCGATCGTGCCCGTCACGCATCCGCAGCCGTTCCAGGCCTTCGTGTGGATCGCGCGCGGCCGGGTGCGCGCTGCTGAGGCGGGTGCGGCGCTCAGTGGCGAATGGATCGCCGACCGGATCGCGTTGGTGGCGGACCGGAGCTCGCCGGGCAGGCCGCGGTTCGAGGACCTAGCGAGCTTCAAGCTGGAAGGCTCGGCGTAGCTCGCACAACGCGTAGTGCGAGCGTGACTTCACCGTCCCCGCCGGCACGCCCAGACACACAGCAGCTTCGTTATATGTGCGGCCGTTGTAGTAGAGCTCCATGAGCACGCGTCTGTGTTCATAGGACAGTGATGCGAGCACGGCACCCATCACCAACGCGTCCACGACGTGCTGCGCGTGGTCCGGAACTGGTTCCGGTTCGTGCTCACCGGTCTCGTGCGGCCGCGCGGTCTTCGCCCTGACCCGGTCGATGACCACGTTGCGCGCCACCGTGATCAGCCAGCCACGCGCGGAAGTTCCATCGGCAAACGATTCGGGATGACGCCAGGCGCGCAGGAAGGTCTCCTGCACCACGTCCTCGGCGGCCGCGCGGTCTCCGGTCAGCCGGGTCGCGAAGTTCAGCAGACTGTGGTGATGGTCCTCGTAGAGCACGCGTAGGAAGTCGTGCATGCGGCACATGAAATAGACGCGGTGTCGAGATCACAACGACCCTGTCTAATCCGATAGGGAACCCCTTACCGCAGGCGGGCCACTACGCTGCGCACGTGAGGCGTTACTTCAGCGCGCTCGTGCTGGCACTGCTCGCCGCGACGGCCCTGGCCGTCCCCGCACAGGCCCACGCCGAGCTCAAGAGC
This sequence comes from Pseudonocardiales bacterium, assembly GCA_032230575.1. Taxonomy (GTDB): domain Bacteria; phylum Actinomycetota; class Actinomycetes; order Mycobacteriales; family Pseudonocardiaceae; genus Lentzea. The sequence continues at coordinate 12,841 of JAVXWK010000808.1, forward strand.
AGCAACCCGGCGTCCGGCGCGGCACTCGACGCCCCGCCCAAGTTCATCGAGCTGGTGTTCAGCGACGTCGTCAGCCTGCCGGACGGCGACGCGATCACCGTGACAGGTCCGGACGGCGCCAAATGGCCGATCACCCAGACCCACGCCACGGACAAGACGATCACGGCGTCGGTCGACGACGCGACCGCGCACGCCGGGCCGCACACGCTCGCCTGGCGGGCGCAGTCCGACGACGGTGACGTCATCTCCGGCTCGTTCACCTTCACGGTTCAGCTCGTGGGGCAGACTTCTTCTTCTGCGGCCCCGACGTCGTCCGTGACGATGAGCGCGCCGGTGACGAACGCTCCCCCGTCGACCACGTCAGAGTCCACCGGTGTCCCGGCCTGGCTGTGGATCTTGGTGATCCTGCTCGTGCTGGTCGGCGTGGTCCTGCTGGTTCGCCGTCGCAAGGCTTGAGCGTTTGCGCAGGAGGTCGCGTTCGGCCGGGTGTTCCGCCCGTTCGAGCGCGGCCTCCAGTGCTGCTGTGGGGTCCTTGCCCAGTCGCTGGAGCAGATCCGCGCGGACGGCGTGGAACAGGTGGTAGCGGTCGAGGTCGAGCGCGTCGACTTCTCTTAGCGCCTGTTCTGGTCCTTGTGTCTCGGCAACCGCCACGGCTCGATGCAGTGCCACGACCGGACTGGGCGTGACGGCCAGCAGCTGGTCGTAGAGCGCCACGACCTGATGCCAGTCGGAGGGTGGGTCGCTGTGCACGGCGTTGATGGCAGCCTGGATCTGGTACGGGCCGGGCTGGTTCCAGCGCAGGCATCGCCGCACGATGTCCTGGCCTTCAGCTATCTGTTCGGCGTTCCAGCGCGTTCGGTCCTGGTGTTCGAGCAGCACCAGTTCGCCGTCGCGCAGGCGGGCTTCCCGGCGTGACGCGACGAGCAGCATCAACGCCAGCAGCCCCCACACCTCGGGTTCGTCCGGCATGAGCTGCGCCAGCACCCGTCCGAGCCGGATGGCCTCGTCGGCGAGCTCGGCCTTGTCGAGGTAGCCCTCGTTGAAGATCAGGTAGACGACCGCGAGCACCGCTTTGAGGCGTTCGGGCAGGTCGGCGTCACGCGGCACCCGGTACGGGATGCGGGCCGCGCGGATCTTGCCCTTCGCGCGCACGATCCGTTGCGCCATCGTCGGTTCCGGCACGAGGAACGCCCTGGCGATCTCTCCCGTGGTGAGGCCGCCGAGGAGTTTGAGGGTGAGCGCGACCTGGGCCTGCAGCGCCAGCGACGGGTGGCAGCAGGTGAAGATCAACCGCAGTCGTTCGTCCGGCACCTCACCCACCTCCTCC
>JAVXWK010000836.1:0-8576 GCA_032230575.1 Pseudonocardiales bacterium
CCGACCCTGGGGGGGGCGGGGGGCCCCCCCCGGCCTGGGGTGTGGGGGCTCGGCCCCCACAAGGCACCGTAGAACGAACTCCCGCGAGCGCGTTCCGCGAGCACACCTCACCCATTCTTCGTTCTACGCCACGCCGTCCCGGCGCTGCCTCTGCAGACGTGCGACACACCAGGCCGCGGCAGAACCGCGGCGAAGGTGCTGGAGAACCGTCATCGGTCCCAGGCGCCTCCCGAGATCGGCAGGAGTCAGGCCCGCCGCGCGGTAGTCGAGCGCGCGCTGGTCCAACGGGCTGATGCCCGCGTCCCACCACTGCTCGGCCTCGGCGACATCGCCAACCAGCTGCCAGTAGCTCGCTGCGGCAGCGAGCAACGCCTCGGGTGCCTCCGGCGCCCGCTTGCGCATCGCGGCCACGTAGGCCGGATCCGCCGAGTCGACCTTGACCAAGCCACGCGCCGACCCGCCCCTGCCTCCCCGCTGCACGGGGATGCCTGGCGCCGAGGGGGGTGCCTCAGCGAGCCACGCGTTCTTGATCCGGTTCACCTCCTGCATCTCTGCGTCATCAGACCGTTCAGCCGCCCACTGCTGCAACAGCTCGTGGACCCCGGAGTCCTCGACCATATGTGCCTCCTCGTCGGTCGGGGATCGGCCATTGCAGCGGAAGGTATTCGGTAGGTCTGACAATCGCCAGACCCTGAATCCCCAGAACACCCGTTACCAGTGCGTGATTGGCCGCATTCCACCCATCCGGCTCAACCCGAACGGTCGTGTATCACCCAGAGTCACTAGGCCACGGGGGTAGCCGTCCCGAAGAGGCTCCTGATGAAGGTGATGATCGACTCCGCGCCCTGTCGCAGCCAGCCGAGAACCTGCTGGACCGCGGCAGCGGACTGCTCGGGCTGGGTGATCAGGAGGAACAGCACCAGCGCGACGCCCGCCAGCACTAGCACCTTCTTGAGGTTCACAGGTACCTCTCCGTCCATGTCGCTCACAGGTCAGGCGGCAGACCGCCCGTGTCACCCGTCATGGTCCCTCATTCACCCGGCTGATGAACAACGACCACACCGATCTGTCCCCAGGATCTACCAGCGACGCACGCCTGCGCGACGGGGAATGTCACCCGATTGGCGGCTAAAGAGGGTCCTCAACAGCGCCGATGTCCTGGGCACGAGGTGAACACGGGCTCCCTCGCATCCCACAGCTTGGACGAGACACTCTTGAACCGAGCCTCACCCGGATGCCGAACTGTCGGCATCACGCTCCGTCACCCCTTCGTGTCTTCATTAATACGCACGCGAGCATTCATCCAATAACTCCTGCCCGACGCAGTTCCATAATTTGGTCCTCCGCCACACCCATGTCGGCAAGCACTTCCGCAGTGTTCACCCCGGCCGAAACCGGAGGCGTCGGAACCGACGTCGGAGTCCGGTCGAACCGAGGAGCCGGCGCCGGGTGCAGAGAGCCGGAGACGTCCACGAACGTCGCCCTCGCCTCGTTGACCGGATGCCGGGTCGCCTCGGTCGGCGTCAGCACCGGCGCCAGGCACGCATCGGTGTCCTGCGCGAGGTCCGCCCACTCGTCCCGCGTCCGCGTCTTCACCGCCGCCGCGATGCGTTCCCGCAGCTCAGGCCAGTTCGCCGGGTCGTTGCGCGTCGGTGCGTCCTCCAGGCCCAGCACACGCACGAGGTCGGCGTAGAACTTCTCCTCCAGCGCGCCGATGGCAACGAACTTCCCGTCCGCGGCCTCGTAGACGTCGTAGAACGGGATGCCGCCGTCGAGCATGTTCTCGCCGCGCCCGCCCTGCCACATGCCCGCGCTGCGCATCCCGTGCAGGAACGTCGTCAGCAACGCCGCCCCGTCGACCATCGCGGCATCCACCACCTGGCCACGTCCGGAACGCTCCCGTTCGTACAGTGCGGCGAGCACGCCGACGGCCAGCAGCAGCCCTCCCCCGCCGAAGTCGCCGAGCAGGTTGATCGGGAACGACGGCGGCCCGCCGGCCCGTCCGAGAGGCTCCAGCGCTCCGGCGACGGCGATGTAGTTGATGTCGTGCCCTGCCCGGTCCGACAGGGGCCCGTCCTGGCCCCAGCCGGTCATGCGTCCATATATAAGGCGCGGGTTGCGGGCGAGGCACTGCGCCGGACCGATGCCCAGCCGCTCGGTCACGCCCGGCCGGAAGCCCTCTACCAGCACGTCCGACTGCTCGACGAGCCTGAGCACCAGCTCGGCGCCCTCGGGCACGCGGGTGTCGATCGCGACCGAGCGCCGGTTGCGGCCCAGGAAGTCGCCGGGGACGGCCGAGACGCTCCCCGGCTTGTGCACCTGGATCACGTCCGCGCCCAGGTCGGCGAGCACCATGCAGCCGAACGGCGCGGGCGCGAGGCCGGCGAGCTCGACGACGCGAAGTCCCGCGAGCGGCCCCGTCACAGTGACCTCGCGATGATTTCCTTCATGATCTCGTTCGTGCCACCGAAGATCCGCTGGACGCGGGCGTCGGACCAGGCTCGCGCGATCGGGTACTCGTTCATGTAGCCGTAGCCGCCGAACAGTTGCACGCACTCGTCGACGACCTTGCCCAGCCGGTCGCTGGCCCACCACTTCGCCATCGCCGCGGTCGGCACATCCAGTTCGCCGCGCAGGTGCTTCTCGATGCACTCGTCGACGAACGCCCTGGTCACGGCCGCCTCGGTGGCGCACTCCGCGAGCTTGAACCGGGTGTTCTGGAACTTCATCAGCTCCTTGCCGAACGCCGTGCGCTCCTTCACGTACTTCAGCGTCACGTCGACGGCCGCCTCGATGCCCGCGATGCAGCAGACGCCGATGATCAGCCGTTCCTGCGGCAGCTGCTGCATCAACTGGATGAACCCGAGGCCTTCCGCGTCGCCCAGGAGGTTCGCGGCGGGCACCCGGACGTCGTCGAAGAACAGCTCGGCGGTGTCCTGCCCCTTCATCCCGACCTTGTCGAGCACGCGGCCGCGCCGGATGTCGTTCTCCACGACGATCAGCGAGATGCCCTGCGCGCCCTGGACGGGGTCGGTCTTGGCCACCGCGATCACCAGGTCGGCGTGCACGCCGTTCGTGATGAACGTCTTTGAGCCGTTGATGACGTACTCGTCGCCGTCGCGCACCGCCTTCGTGCGGATGCCCTGCAGGTCGGAGCCCGCGCCGGGTTCGGTCATGGCGATCGCGCCGACGTACTCGCCGGACGCGAGTTTGGGCAGCCAGCGCTGCTTCTGCTCTTCGTTGCCGTAGGAGTTGAGGTAATGGGCGACGATCCCGCTGTGGACGCTGTTGCCCCAGGCGCTGTCACCGGCGCGTGCCTGTTCCTCGAGCAGCACGGCCTCGTGTGCGAACGTGCCGCCGCCGCCCCCGTACTCCTCGGGGATGCTCAGGCACAGCAGCCCCACGTCCCCGGCTTTGCGCCACAGGTCGCGGTCGACCTGCTTCTGTTCGGCGAAGCGTTCCTGGTGCGGAGCGACCTCCTTCTCCATGAACGTGCGGGCGAGCTGGCGCAACTGGTCCAGGTCGCTGTCCATCCACCGCGATCGACGCTCTGCCATGCGTTCCACGAAACCACCCGGCAGTGATCCACGCCATGACCGCCGCGCCTGCCCGTCACCCGAAAAACTGAGCGAAATTCCCACCCCGGTCAGCCAGACTGCTCGGCATGCAGATGCACCAGGTCACGCCGGCCGACTGGGAGCTCTGGCGCGACGTCCGCCTGGAGGCGCTCGGCGCGGACCCCGACGGGTTCGGGTCGACGCTGGCCCGCGAGCAGGCCTACACCGAGGACGACTGGCGGGAGTCCGTCGAGCAGGGCCTGAAGCTCGTCGTGCTCGACCCCGGCCCGGTCGGCCTGGTCGGTGCCTACGGCAAGCCGAGCGGGCTGTACCTGTACTCGATGTGGGTGCGGGCCTCGCACCGCGGTCGCGGGGTCGGAGAAGCGCTGGTCAACGCCGTGCTGGCGTGGGCTGCGGAGCACGGCTGGAAGCTCGTGCGGCTGCGTGTGTACGACGACAACCTGCCTGCTCGGCGGCTCTACAAGCGGCTGGGGTTCGTGGACTCCGACGAGCCGGAGCACATGGAGTTCCGGCTGAGCTAATCGGTCACCCTTCACGGTCATGGCCAGCTTGAGAGGCCGGGCCTAGCGTGGGTGCCATGAGCGAAGCCTTGATCTTCGACGCGGTGCGCACGCCGCGCGGCAAGGGGAAGCGCGGGTCGCTGCACAGCGTCAAGCCCGTCGCGCTGGCCGCCGGTGTGCTGCGCGCGCTGTCCGAACGCAACTCCCTCGACACCTCCGCGGTGGACGACGTCGTGTTCGGCGTGGTGTCCCCGCTCGGCGAGCAGGGTGGTGACATCGCCCGCACCGCCGTCCTGGCCGCCGGATGGGACCAGCGGCCGGCGGGTGTGCAGCTCAACCGGTTCTGCGCGTCCGGCCTGGAGTCGGTGAACCTGGCGGCTGCCAAGGTCGCGTCCGGGTTCGAGGACCTGGTGGTCGCGGGTGGCGTCGAGTCGATGTCGCGCGTGCCGATGGGGTCCGACGGCGGTGCGTGGGCGATCGACCCCGGCACGAACTTCGACCTGTCGTTCGTGCCGCAGGGTGTTTCCGCCGACCTGATCGCGACGCTGGAAGGCTTCTCCCGCACGGACGTCGACGCGTGGGCGGCCCGCTCGCACGCCCTCGCGTTCGAGGCGCAGAAGAACGGCTTCTTCGAGCGCTCGGTCGTGCCGGTCGTCGACCAGAACGGCACCGTGGTGCTGAAGGAGGACGAGACGATCCGGCCTGAGTCCACTGTGGAGTCTCTCGGCCGGTTGAAGCCCAGCTTCCAGTTCCACGGCGACCTCGGCTACGACACCGTCGCGATCGACCGCTACCCGACCGTCGAGCGCATCAACCACGTCCACACGCCGGGCAACTCGTCGCAGATCGTCGACGGCGCCGCGGCCATGCTGATCGGCTCCGAGGCCGCCGGTCGTTCGCTCGGACTCACGCCGCGTGCCCGGATCGTTTCCGTTGCGGTGGTGGGAACTGAGCCGACGATCATGCTCACGGGACCGGCGCCGTCCGCGCGCAAGGCGTTGGACAAGGCCGGGCTCTCGGTGGAGGACATCGACCTGTTCGAGGTCAACGAGGCGTTCTCGTCCGTGGTGCTGAAGTTCGTGCGGGACATGGGCATCTCCGAGGACAAGGTCAACGTCAACGGCGGCGCGATCGCACTCGGCCACCCGCTCGGCGCGACCGGCTGCATGATCCTGAGCACGCTGCTGGACGAGCTGGAGCGCCGGGACCTGCGGCGCGGCCTGGCCACGTTGTGCGTGGGCGGCGGCATGGGTATCGCGACGATCATCGAGAGGGTCTGAGAGATGCCTTTCCACTACGAGAAGGACTCCGACGGCATCGTCACCCTGACGATGGACATGTCCGGTTCCGCCAACGTGATGAACACCGAGTACGGCGAGCTGATGGGCGAGGCGGTCTCGCGGCTCGAGGGTGACGAGATCACCGGTGTGGTCATCACGTCCGCCAAGAAGACGTTCTTCGCCGGTGGCGATCTGAACGTGCTGATCGCGATCACGCCGGAGAACGCTTCCCAGGCCTTGGAAAGCGTCGAGGAGCTCAAGTCGCAGCTGCGGCGCCTCGAGAAGCTCGGCAAGCCGGTCGTCGCCGCGATCAACGGTTCCGCGCTGGGCGGCGGGTTCGAGATCGCACTCGCTTCACACCGCCGGATCGTGCTGAACGACGACAGCATCCGGATCGGCTTGCCCGAAGCCACCTTGGGTCTGCTGCCCGGCGGCGGTGGCGTGACGCGCATGGTGCGGCTGCTCGGCGTGCAGAAGGCGTTGCCGTTGCTCATGGAGGGCAAGCAGCTTCGCCCGGAACGCGCTCTGCAAGCAGGTCTCGTGCACCAACTGGTGTCCTCGCGGGAAGAACTGCTTGCCGAGGCTCGCGCCTGGGTGCTCGCGAACCCGGCTCCGGTGCAGCCGTGGGACGTGCAGGGTGCGGGCGTGCCGGACCTGAAGTTCGGTGACCCCAACAGCTATGGGCTTCTGGGTGCGGCGCCTGCCGTGCTGCGCAAGAAGTCCCACGGCGCGTACCCGGCGCCGGAGAAGATCATGGCCGCGGCGGTCGAGGGTGCCTACGTCGACTTCGACACGGCGCTGAAGATCGAGGGCCGCTACTTCGTGGAACTGGCCGCGGGCCAGGTTTCCAAGAACATGATCACGGCGTTCTGGTTCAACCTCAACGAGGTCAACGGCCGCGCGTCGTCGTCCGGTCGCCGGGTGGCCAAGCTGGGCGTGCTGGGCGCGGGCATGATGGGCGCCGGAATCGCCGAGGTGTCCGCGAAGGCCGGTATCGAGGTCGTCCTGAAGGACGTGACGCTCGAAGGGGCCCAGAAGGGCGCTGGGGGCCTGGAAGGCATCAAGCCGACCGACTCCGACGAGGACTTGGCCGGCTGCGACCTGATCATCGAGGCGGTGTTCGAGAACCGCGAGCTGAAGAACAAGGTTCTCGGCGCCGCGGAGTCCGCCGCACTGCCCGACGCGGTGATCGCGTCCAACACCTCGACGCTGCCGATCACCGGTCTCGCCACGGCCGTTCCGGACGCCGAGCGGTTCATCGGCCTGCACTTCTTCTCGCCGGTGCCGAAGATGCGGCTCGTCGAGATCATCCGCGGCGAGCAGACGTCCGACGAGACGTTGCAGCGGGCACTCGACTACGTGCGGCAGATCGGCAAGACGCCCATCGTGGTCAACGACTCGCGCGGCTTCTACACCTCGCGCACGTTCGCGACGTACGTGATCGAGGCGATCACGATGCTGTCCGAGGGCGTGGCGCCGGCGTTGATCGAGAACGTCGCTCGCAAGGCGGGCATGGCGGTCGGCCCGCTGGCGGTGTCGGACGAGGTGACGCTGTCGCTGCAGCTGAAGATCCACGACCAGACGCTGGCCGATGACCCTTCGCTGGTGTCGGACAGCGCGGCCTACGACCTGATCCGCGAGATGGTCGGCTTGGGGCGCAGCGGAAAGTCGACCGGCGCGGGCTTCTACGAGTACCCCTCGGACGGCTCGAAGAAGTTCCTGTGGCCCGAGCTCACGACTCGCTACGTGAAGGCCGACGCGGGCGTGTCCGAGCAGGACGTGCGGGACCGGCTGCTGTTCGTGCAGTCACTGGAAACCGTGCGGTGCCTGGACGAGGGCGTGCTGACGTCCGTGGCCGACGCGAACATCGGCTCGATCCTCGGGTTCGGGTTCGCGCCGTGGAGTGGTGGCACGCTGCAGTTCATCAACTCCTACGGCGTGCAGGCGTTCGTGGAGCGCGCGGACTACCTCGCGGACACGTACGGGGAGCGGTTCCGGCCGCCGGCCTCGCTGCGGGACCGCGACAAGTTCTGACCTTTTGGGACGTTTTGGTGTGCTTGCGGCCGTCCTCGGGGCGACCGCATGCTCACGCGTATGAAGAAGATGTTCACCGCGATCGTGTCCGCTGCCGCCGCCATGCTTGCTCTCGCCGGCCCGGCCTCCATCGACACGCTCCTGCCCCAGACCGACTCCATCCAGGCGTCGGACGTCGGCGACGCCTGGGACTGGTGAGTCAGGCGCGGTAGGAACCGGGCGACGACCCGGTCCACCGCTTGAAAGCCCGGTGGAAGGCGCTCGCCTCGGAGAACCCGAGGCGCAGCGCCAACTCCTCCACCGACTCCCCGCCCCGCACCAGCGAGGCCACCGCCTGGTCGCGCAGCAACTGCTCGCGCACCTCGCGGAACGAAGTCCCCTCAGCGGCCAGCCGTCTTCGCAACGTCGGCGCCGACACCCCGAGCTGCGCCGCCACGGCCTCCAGCCCGCTCATCCCGCGCCCGAGCAGCCGCCGCACGTGCCCCGCCGTGTCGGCGCCGTGGTCCCGGCGCGACAGCAACTCCGCCGGCGAGTGCCGCAGGAACCTCCGCAGCGCCGCCTCGTCCTGCACAACGGGCATGCGCAGGAACTTCGGGTCGAACGAGATCGCGGTCGCACGCGCGTCGAACGTCAGCGGGCATCCGAAGATCAGGTGGTACTCGGCGGCGTGCACCGGTTCCGGGTAGGCGAACCCGGCCTCCTGCAGCGGAATGCGCCGCCCGATGAGCCACGACGAGAAGCGGTGCCACAGCACCAGCAGCGACTCCGTCAGGAAGTGGTCCGGGTCGCCGGGGACGTGCAGCTCGAAGCGTCCCGCGTTCAGCGACAGGTCCAGCGGCTCGTCGAACAGCGCGTAGAACGCCAGACCGCGCCTCAAGGCCGACTCGAGATCCGGGCAGTGCACCGCGAGCAGGCACATCATCGCGAACGTGCCGCGCTTCGACGGCCGCGGCCCGAAGCCCATGAACTCGTCGTCGAGCACTTCCCAGAGCGTCTGGATGAGCTTCGTGTACTGAGCGGGCGTGACCCGCGCCCGGTCGTCCGCGAGAAGGCTCGGCGGAATCCCCGCTCCCGCCATGACCTCGGATGGCGACGGGCACGCGCGCAGTGCCGCGCGCACGTAGTGGATCGCCACGGTCCGGGTGTGCACGAACAACACTAAAACGCCACCGGCGGGGGGGGGG
>JAVXWK010000838.1:0-8170 GCA_032230575.1 Pseudonocardiales bacterium
GAACGAGTTCGCGGCGCCTTGCAGCGCTCGGGAAGCCAGCAGCAGCTCGAAAGTCCACGCACTCGCGGCGAGCGCGGACGTGACGGCGTAAGCGATGTACGCGATGCGGACGGTCCGTTGTGGACCCCAGCGTTGCGCGAGTGTCCCCGATGCCAGCATCAGCACCGCGAACGGCACGAGGTAGAACGTCAGCGTCGAGGCGGCCTGGCCTGGCGTGCGGCCGAAGCTGGTGCCGATCTCGGGCAGGATCGACGTCGTGATGGCGCCGCCGAACGGCCCGATCAATGCGCCGGCGTACAACCCGGCGCGTGCCAAGCGGCCCACGGACACCTCCGCCGCTCACCCTAGTGGGGGAGCGGCGGCGATGGTTGTCGGAGCTAAGTTTTTCTAGCGAGGACCGGTCGACGGCCAGCCGGGGCCGCGGCCACGCCGGCGCAGGTACCGCTCGAACTCCGCCGCGATGTCGTCACCCGAGGCCTCGGTGATCTCGATCGCCGCGTCGCCGCGCTCCTCCAGCGCGCGCACGTAGTTGCGCACGTCCTCGTCCTCGTCGGCCATCTCGGTGACCGTGCGCTCCCACTCCTCGGCCTGCTCCGGCAGCGCGCCGAGCGGGACCTCGATGTCGAGGACCTCCTCCACCCGGTGCAGCAGCGCGAGAGTCGCCTTGGGCGAGGGTGGCTGCGAGACGTAGTGCGGCACGGCGGCCCAGAACGAGATCGCCGGGACGCCCGCCTGCACGCACGCGTCCTGGAACACGCCGACGATGCCGGTCGGGCCCTCGTACTTCGAGTGCTCCAGGCCGAACCTCGCGGCCGCGTCGGGGTCGTAGGCGGTACCGGTGACCGGCACGGGACGGGTGTGCGGCGTGTCCATGAGCAGCGCGCCCAGCGTCACCACTGTCGTCACCCCGAGGGCCTCGATGTGCCCGAGCAGCTCGGCGGCGAACTTGCGCCACCGCATGTTCGGCTCGATGCCGTGCACGAGGATCACGTCGACCGGGGAACCGGGAGGCCGGCACACCGAGAGTCGCGTCGTCGGCCAGTCGACCCTCCGGGTGACGCCGTCCACCATGCGGACAGTCGGTCGCGTCACCTGGAAGTCGTAGTAGTCGTCCGGGTCGATCTCGGCGAGCGGGGTGGCGTCCCAGGTGAGTTGCAGGTGCTCGATCGCGGTGCTGGCGGCGTCGCCGGCGTCGTTCCAGCCTTCGAAAGCGCAGACCATGATCGGACTCGTGAGCGGAACGCGCGGGTTCGAGGGGGCCGGGGATTCCTGGGACGGATCGTTCACGGCGCCAGACTACGGCCTCACCCATCCATCTCATCGTAGGCTTGGCCCATGCGTGATCGCGGAGAGTCGCCGTTCCTGGAAGCGCTGGTGAACCGGGTTGTCGTAGCTGACGGAGCCATGGGCACCATGCTCCAGGCCGCTGACCTCTCTCTTGACGACTTCAACGGTCTAGAGGGCTGCAACGAGATCTTGAACGTGACGCGCCCGGACGTCGTGAAGGCCGTGCACCGCGGTTATCTCGAGGTCGGCGTGGACGCCGTCGAGACGAACACGTTCGGCGCGAACCTCGCGAACCTGGCCGAGTACGACATCCCGGACCAGATCTTCCACCTGTCCGAACGCGGCGCCGCTCTGGCCCGTGAGGTGGCGGACGAGTTCAGCACCTCCGGTCAGCCGCGGTTCGTGCTCGGGTCCGTCGGTCCGGGCACCAAGCTGCCGACGCTGGGTCACGCGCCGTTCGCCACGTTGCGCGACGCCTACCAGGAGCAGTGCAAGGGCCTGCTGGCCGGCGGCGTGGACGCGATCATCGTCGAGACCTCGCAGGACCTGTTGCAGACCAAGGCGTCGATCATCGGCGCCAAGCGGGCGATGGCTCTTGAAGGTCGCGTCGTTCCGATCATCGCCCAGGTCACCGTCGAGACGACCGGCACGATGCTGCTGGGCTCGGAGATCGGCGCCGCGCTGACCGCGCTGGAGCCGCTGGGCATCGACCTCATCGGACTGAACTGCGCCACCGGCCCTGCCGAGATGAGCGAGCACCTGCGGACGCTCTCCAAGCACGCCCGCATCCCGCTGTCGGTGATGCCGAACGCCGGTCTGCCCGAGCTCGGCCCCCACGGCGCCGTGTACCCGTTGTCGCCGGAGGAGCTGGCACAGGCTCTGAGCGGGTTCGTGCGGGAGTTCGGCACGCGGCTCGTCGGTGGCTGCTGCGGCACGACGGCCGAGCACCTGCGTCAGGTCGCCGACGCGGTGCGTGATCTGGGTCCTTCGTCGCGGCGGCCGCGCCCGGAGCCCGGTGTGTCCTCTTTGTACCAAGCCGTCCCGTTCAAGCAGGACGCTTCGGTGCTGATGATCGGCGAACGCACGAACGCCAACGGCTCCAAGGCGTTCCGCGACGCGATGCTGGCCGGGAAGTGGGAGGACTGCATCGAGATCGCGCGCGACCAGACGCGCGAGGGCGCCCACCTGATCGACCTCTGCATCGACTACGTGGGCCGCGACGGCGAAGCGGACATGCGCGCGCTGGCCTCCCGGCTGGCCACCGCCTCGACGTTGCCGATCATGCTCGACTCCACCGAGCCCGGCGTGCTCCAGGCCGGGCTGGAGTGCCTCGGCGGCCGGTGCGCCGTCAACTCGGTGAACTACGAGGACGGCGACGGACCGGACTCCCGCTTCCAGAAGATCATGCGGCTCGCCTCGGAGCACGGCGCGGCGGTCGTGGCGCTGTGCATCGACGAGGAGGGCCAGGCCCGCACGGCCGAGTGGAAGGTCCGCGTCGCCACCAGGCTGATCGAGGACCTGACGACCAACTGGGGCATGCACCGGTCCGACATCATCGTCGACTGCCTGACGTTCCCGATCTCCACCGGCCAGGAGGAAGTGCGCCGCGACGCCATCGAGACGATCGAGGCGATCCGCGATCTCAAGCGCCGTTTCCCGGACGTGCAGACGACTCTGGGCCTGTCGAACGTCTCATTTGGACTGAACCCGGCCGCGCGTCAGGTGCTGAACTCGGTGTTCCTGCACGAATGCGTCCAGGCGGGTCTCGACACCGCGATCGTGCACGCGTCCAAGATCGTGCCGATGGCGCGGATTCCCGACGAGCAGCGCGCGGTGGCTCTCGACCTGGTCTACGACCGTCGTCGCGAGGGTTACGACCCGCTGCAGAAGCTCATGGAGCTGTTCGAGGGCGTCACCACGAAGTCCAACTCCGCTTCTCGCGCCGAGGAACTGGCCGCGCTGCCGTTGTTCGAACGTCTGCAGCGGCGGATCGTGGATGGCGAACGCAACGGTCTCGAGTCCGATCTGGACGCTGCTCTGGACGAGCGGCCGGCATTGCAGATCATCAACGACACGCTGCTGGCGGGCATGAAGACCGTCGGCGAGCTGTTCGGCTCGGGCCAGATGCAGCTGCCGTTCGTGCTGCAGTCCGCCGAGGTCATGAAGTCGGCCGTCGCGCACCTCGAACCGCACATGGAACGCTCCGACGACGGCGGCAAGGGTCGCATCGTGCTCGCCACGGTGAAGGGCGACGTCCACGACATCGGCAAGAACCTCGTCGACATCATCCTGTCCAACAACGGCTACGAGGTCGTGAACATCGGCATCAAGCAGCCGATCAACGCGATCCTCGAGGCCGCGGAGACGAACCGCGCGGACGCGATCGGCATGTCCGGCCTGCTGGTCAAGTCGACCGTGATCATGAAGGAGAACCTCGAGGAGATGAACTCCCGGGGAGTCGCCGCGCGGTGGCCGGTTCTTCTCGGTGGCGCGGCTTTGACGCGTGCGTACGTCGAGAACGACCTGACCGAGATGTACTTCGGCGACGTTCGCTATGCCCGCGATGCCTTCGAGGGGCTGCGGTTGATGGACGCGATCATGGCGGCGAAGCGCGGTGAGGCTCCTCTCGTCGACCCCGAAGCCGAGGCGAAGGCCGCGGAGCGCAAGGCCCGCCGCGAACGTTCGCTGCGCATCGCCGCCGCCCGCAAGGCCAAAGCCGCCGCCGTCGAGGAAGAGCCCTTCTCCGGCCGCTCGAACGTGGCTTCGGACAACCCGATCCCGACGCCGCCGTTCTGGGGCAGCCGGGTCGTGAAGGGCATCCCGGTCGCGGACTACTCGGCTCTGCTGGACGAGCGTGCGACGTTCATGGGCCAGTGGGGCCTGAAGGGCACGCGCGGCGGCGGCCCGACCTACGAGGAACTGGTCGAGACCGAGGGACGCCCGCGACTGCGTTACTGGATGGAACGCCTTGCCACGGAAGGTGTTCTTGCCCACGCCGCGGTGGTCTACGGCTATTTCCCGTGCGTGTCCTCCGGAGACGACTTGATCATTCTGGAGGAGCCCTCGGCAGACTCCGCTGAGCGCTTCCGCTTCACTTTTCCGCGCCAGAAAAGGGATCGCCGCCTGTGCCTGTCGGACTTCTGGCGCTCGAAGGAGTCCGGTGAGGTCGACGTCATCGCGTTCCACCTCGTGACGATGGGCCAGCCGATCGCCGACTACGCCAACGAGCTGTTCGGCAAGAACGCGTATCGTGAGTACCTGGAAGTCCACGGACTGGGGGTCCAGCTCACCGAAGCGCTGGCCGAGTACTGGCACAAGCGGGTTCGTGAGGAGCTCGTGTGGCCGACGGGCGGCACTGTCGCCGCCGAAGACCCCGCCGACGTCGAGGAGTTCTTCAAACTCGGCTATCGCGGCGCGCGGTACTCGTTCGGCTACGGCGCCTGTCCCGAGATGGAAGATCGCAAGCGCATCGTCGACCTGCTCGACCCGGCGCGCATCGGAGTCTCGCTGTCCGAGGAGCTTCAGCTGCACCCCGAACAGTCCACCGACGCCTTCGTGGCGCACCATCCGGAGGCGAAGTACTTCAATGTCTGACCTTTCCGCCGTTCTGTGGGACATGGACGGCACCCTGCTGGACTCCGAGAAGCTCTGGGACATCCCGCTCTACGAGTACGCGGAGAAGCTCGGCGGGGTGCTGTCCCTGGAGACTCGCGAGCGCATGGTCGGCACCAACGTGCCCACGACGATGCGCCTGCTGTTCGCCGACGTGGGCATCGAGCCCTCCGCCGACGACCTGCAGGACGGCGCCGCGTGGATCTCCCGCCGCACCGAGGAGGTCTTCCGCGCGGGCCTGCCGTGGCGTCCGGGCGCTCAGGAGGCGCTGCGGGCTGTGCGTGCGTCGGGTGTGCCGATGGCGTTGGTGACGTCGACCGAACGGGCTTTGACCGAAGTCGCGCTCGACACGATCGGCCGGGACCTCTTCGACGTCACGGTGTGTGGTGACGAGGTGGACGGGCTGAACAAGCCGCTGCCCGAGCCGTACCTGAAGGCGGCGCGGCTGCTGGGTGTCGATGCTGTGCGGTGCGTGGCGATCGAGGACTCGCCGACGGGTGTGGCGGCTGCTGTCGCTGCCGGGTGCACGGTGCTCGTGGTGCCTTGTGATGTCGAGGTGGAGGCGGGGGAGCGGCGGATCTTCCGCGACTCGCTCGTCGGCGTGGACCTGGACGTGCTGAAGGCGCTTTAGCGCCGCGTGCCGGTCGTTTGGGTACCATCCATCGGTGGCCGATCCGAACGACGACGCCCGCATCCGCAACGAGGTGCTGAGCGAGGGGCTGACCGGGCAGGTCTTCCAGGCCAGAGACGTGCACGGCCCGGTGACGATCGGCAGCGCGCTCGAGTCCAGCAGGATCGAGGTCTCCGTCGAGCTGGACCAGGAGACCATCGAGACCGCTCCGCCGTGGCAGCAGTACGCGACCCGGTGGATCGGAATCGAGACGGCGAAGCTCCGCAGTGCCGCGGACTCGTACGACTGGCAGGAGAACTCACTGCGGAAGGTCGTCCGGAGGTCGTGGTCACGCCGCAATCCCCTCCTGAAGGCGAACCTGACCGCCGTGGCTGGAGGGGGCCTCGCGGCGGCGGGTGGTCTTGCCGCGGACCGGCGGACGCGACGCATGTACGAGGAGCACGTCGAGCTCTTCGCGGAGCAGGCGTACCGGGTTTTCGAGCAGAGGGCGTTGCTCCAGCTCGAAGGCCATGAAGGCGCGTCTCTCCGGATGAGTGTCCGCAACCCCACCGACTTCAACTTCGGCGACGTCGCCGTGCGCCTGCGGTTCGACAGCCCGGTGCTCGGTTTCAGCGACGACCTGCGCCGGACACTGCCGTCGACCCGCCCCGAACTGCCGAGACTGCCGCCGCCCCCTGGCATCACCTCACCGGCGAGGTTGCTGCTCTGGGCGATGTTCGTGCTCGAGCTGCCCCCGGACCCCGTCGTCACCAGGGCCATGAGCGGAGTCGATCCGGCCGCGGCCGGATGGTCGGGGCACATGCACGCGGGCGGCTTCGAGGTGACCTACGACCAGTTCAGCCTTCGCCCCAGGGAGGTGCGCTCGCTTCCACCTGTCCCGCTCACCGTGCTGCTGTCACCGGGAAGCGAGTTGTCCGGTCACTGGTCGGCCACCGCACTGAGCGCGAACGGTGTCGCTGAAGGACAGTTCGCGCTGCCCGTGGTGGAGACCTCCGCCGACCTGAGCGAGCTGGATCGCCCGGGGCCTCGCGAGGACGTGCCCACGGCTGCCGAGGTGAGGAGCTGGTACGCGGACTTCGGAATGCTGAGGAGGGTCAACCGACGGGTGGACTGGCTGTAGACCAGCACTCTCGCGGCACGAGCGTCGGCGAGACAGGCGCCCACTCCGGCGCACCAGGCAAGGCTCGGCCGGCGGGCGTGTCCACCGGCTTGGTCATCGGCAGGTCCAGCCACGTCCTGCGCTCCGGCCCGAGATCGCTCGACACCGGGAACAGCATCCCCACGCCCTGCCGCAACCGGATCTCCGCGGCCAGCTCGGCAGCGCGCGGCGTGGCGACGACCCACTCCCGCACCGGGCCCCACAGCCACAGCGCCGGCCCGTCCGGCAGATCCATCCGGATCTCGGTCTGCCCGTCGGCGGCACACCGGCGGATCGGCGCTAGGCCGCCGTGCAGCGTGCCTGCCTGCACGACGAGCCACGACGCCAGCGGCACGTGCAGCGACGAGGACAGGAGCGGCTCGGTGACCAGGCCTGGCGGCACCGGCTCGTAGCCCAGGAAGGTCCTGCGCACCGACACCGAGAACCGCACGCCGTTGGCCAGCGGCTCGGTGAGCACCGGCAGCGACTCCGGGTACGGCACGTCGGAAGGCACGACCGGCCCGGTCGGTTGCCTGCCCGGCGACGGCTCGCCGACCGGCCCCGGACTCATGGCCTTCCACTTGCCCTTGTCCGGCTCTGAAGGCGCCAGCTCCACGCCGCCCGGCGAGAAGCCGGAAGGCCCGGCGACGCGCAGCGAGGGGTTGATCTTCCAGACGTCTGCCGCCGCCCAACCGCCGTAAAGAGCCACGCGGCGGCGTCGTCGTTCGATCTCGGCGGCAAGACCGCGCGGATCCGGGGTGGGCACGAGGATGTCCGAGGTGGAGCGGATCCACACGGCGGGGCCTGGCGGCAGCACGACCTTCGTCTGCAGGCCGTCGCGCTGGTCGATCTTGTACTTGAGCTCCTTGCGCAGCTCGCCCGGCTGCACCAGGAGCACGGCGGCCAGCGGCGTGCCGAACACCGGTGAGTCGACGGGGGCGCCGGCGACCAGGCGGCTGAAGTACACGCGGTCCTGCTCGATCACCACGGCCACTTCGGGGGACAGCGGCACGATGATCGGGGCGTCGTTCATCGGCGCAGCTCCGGTGGCAGCAACGGGATCAGGGTGTTGAGGTAGTTTGCGGCGACGGTCTCGGTCCCGGCGCCGCGGCGGTGCACGACGATCCGTCCGCCGCCGAGCGAGAGTCCGGCGGTCGACTCGGACGGTGCGGTCGTCAGCGCCGGGGTGATCTTGCGGACGAACGGCAGGTCGTCGCAGAACACCAGGAACCTCTCGTCGAACCGCGGAATCCCCACCGCCACGGCGCCTGCGTTGTCGTCGTTCAGGCGGTTCTGCTCACGTGGGGCGACGCGCAACGCCGGGCTCGGGCCGATCACCGTGCTCACCCACAGGAAGACCTCCTGCCGCTCCCGCACGTCGTTCACGGCCGATTCGATGCCGGTCACCCGGATCTCGGAGCGGATCGTGAACGCGCGTCCGCCAACCGTGCTCGTGGTCTCCTTCGGGTCGAAGTGCCCCGGCCGCTGCCACATCAGATGTC
>JAVXWK010000890.1:0-4185 GCA_032230575.1 Pseudonocardiales bacterium
GATCTCGTACGGCTGCGGTGCGCCCGCCGCGTCGTCGAACCTGATGTCCGCGCCGCCGGGCCTGGCCTGGCCGAAGTCGAAGTTCGACGCGTCCAGCCTGACCGGCACCGGGAAGCCCTTTACGTCACCGGAAACGTTTGCACCGGAGGCCGTCGTGTCGATCGTGATCTTGCGCTGATGTGTCCAGCCC
This sequence comes from Pseudonocardiales bacterium, assembly GCA_032230575.1. Taxonomy (GTDB): domain Bacteria; phylum Actinomycetota; class Actinomycetes; order Mycobacteriales; family Pseudonocardiaceae; genus Lentzea. The sequence goes on from JAVXWK010000890.1 coordinate 191, forward strand.
GCCTGGGCTTCTGACGCCACCGCCGGCAGCAGGAGTGCGCCGAGCAACGTGGCCGAGATGGTGAGCGTGCGCCCTGTCTTCTGCATGTGGTCCCTTTTGTCCGGGGCGGCGGACACTCCAAGGTCTTACTGGAAACCTTGTTGCCTGTCAGCTCACATCACTCGAACGGCCTAGCGATGAGCGATCGTCAGGCAATCGTCAGGTTAATTCCGCACACCGTGGGTGAGCATAGTTCGCGCACACACGAAAAATTCGGGTGTGCGATTAGTCCTGCTTTCCTTCATGCATTGACGATCAATTCAGTCACCCATTCGGCGGCCCTTCGCAACACAGGGTTTCCGATATCGTCTGACTTCCGCCGCCGCTACCGCGCATTTGGAAAGAAAGGCTGGCCATGCTGAAAACGGTGGCGGCTACTGCCCTCGCGCTGTCCGCGGTCCTGTCCGCGCCCACAGCGAACGCAGTTCCCGAAGTTCCTGATTTCGTCACCATCGACGTGGTCACCGTGAACGGTTCCGGCTGCCCGGCCGGCACCGCCGCGGTCGCCGCCGCGGACGACCGCACAGCGTTCACGGTGACCTACAGCCAGTACCTCGCTCAGGCCGGACAGGGCTCAGGCCCCACAGACTTCCGCAAGAACTGCCAGCTCAACATCAGAGTGAGCTACCCGCAGGGCTTCACGTTCGGCATCGCCCAGGCGGACTACCGCGGATTCGCCAGCCTGCAGCAGGGGGCTACCGGCACAGAAAAGGGCAGCTACTACTTCCAGGGCATGTCACAGACCGCCAGCCGCACTCACAACTTCTACGGCCCGGCGTCCGACAACTGGCAGGCGACCGACCGAGCCACGGTGTCGGAAATCATCTACGCACCGTGCGGCGAAGTCCGTCACCTGAACATCAACACCGAACTGCGCGTGAACGCCGGATCCTCGTCCAAGGCGAACAGCTTCATGACGATGGATTCCACGGACAGCAGCGTGAGCACCAAGTACCAGTTCTCCTGGAAGCGCTGCTGACCCAGGCACCAATTGCCGCCGCCCGTTCATTGTTGATACCCAGACGGAAAGGTGCCCCATGCTCAACACACTGGCCGCGGCCGCGCTCGCGATGTCGACGATCATCATCCCGCCCGGCGGCGCCCCCGGTACCACGCCGCCGCCGGAGATCATCACCATCGACGTCGTGACCATCAACGGTTCAGGTTGCAAGGCGGGAACGGCAGCGGTCGCCGTCAGCCCGGACAACAAGGCGTTCACCGTCACGTACAGCGAGTTCATGGCACAGGTCGGCCCCGAGGCGAAACCCACCGACTTCCGCAAGAACTGCCAGCTGAACCTGCGCGTCAACGTGCCGTCCGGCTTCACCTACGGCATCGCGTCCACCGACTACCGCGGCTTCGCACACCTCGAGCGCGGCGCCACGGCCCTGGAGAAGGCCAACTACTACTTCCAGGGCATGTCGCAGACGGAGTACCGGCAGCACAACTACCAGGGCCCGCTCAGCGACGACTGGCAGGCGACCGACACCACGGACGTCGCCGCGATCGTCTACCACCCGTGCGGTGAGAAGAGAAACTTCAACATCAACACGGAGCTGCGGGTCGCCGCCGGCACGTCGGACCCGAAGAAGGTCACGAGCTTCATCGCGATGGACTCCACGGACGGGTCCATCGAGACGACCTACCACTTCGCCTGGAAGACGTGCCCGCCGAAGCCATAGCCTCACCCAATAGCGCTATAGCCTCACCTTATGGTACGCGGGGCCCTTTCGTACTTTATGGCAGTACGGAAGGGCCCCGCGTGCGACAAGCACGAGCGCTCAGATCAGGAAGCGGTACGCGGTCGTCCCCGGCGCCACGTGCTGGATCTTGAGCGGGGACTCCTTCATCCGGCCCCACAGCAGGTCGTAGTCCTCGCGACGACCGAGCTCGATGCACACCAGCGCCGCCCCGGTCTCCCGGTTGTCGCGCTTGATGTACTCGAACAGCACGATGTCGTCGTCCTTGCCGAGCACCTCGTCGAGGAACCTGCGCAGCGCGCCCGGCTCCTGCGGGAACTCCACCAGGAAGTAGTGCTTCAGCCCGCGGTGGACCATCGACCGCTCGACGACCTCGGCGTAGCGCGAGACGTCGTTGTTGCCGCCGGAGAGCAGGCACACGACCGTGGAGTCCGGCGCGACCGAGATCTCCTCGAGCAGCGCCGCCGACGCCAGCGCGCCCGCGGGCTCCGCGATGATGCCGTCGATCTGGTACAGCTCCAGCATCTCCGTGCACACCGCGCCCTCGGACACGGTCAGCAGCTCGGCACCGCTGTCGCGCACCAGCGGGAACGTCACCTCGCCCGCCCTGCGCACCGCGGCGCCGTCGACGAACGAGTCGACCTCGGGCAGCGTCACCGGGCTGCCCGCCTGCATCGCGGCGATCATGCTCGCGGCACCCGCGGGCTCGACGCCGATGATGCGGGTGCGTGGGAAGCGCTCCTTGAACCACGTGCCGACGCCGGAGAGCAGTCCGCCGCCGCCGACCGGCACCACGACCACGTCGGGTGCGCCGCCGAGCTGCTGCACGATCTCCAGGCCTACGGTGCCCTGGCCCGCGACAGTGCGGCGGTCGTCGAACGCCGGGACGAGAGTCGCGCCGGTCGTCTGCGCGTACTCCTTGGCCAGCGCCGCCGCGTCGTCGTACGTGTCGCCGTCGACGATGAGCTGCACCATGCCCTGGCCGAGCGCGGAGATGCGGTCGCGCTTCTGGCGCGGGGTGGTGCGGGGGACGTGCACGCGGCCCTCGATGCCGAGGCGGCGGCACGCGTAGGCCATGCCCTGGCCGTGGTTGCCGGCCGACGCGCAGACCGCGCCACCGAACGCGAACTCGGTCTGGCACAGCAGGTTGAACGCGCCGCGCAGCTTGTAGGAACGGCCTACCTGGAGGTCCTCGCGCTTGAACCAGACGCGCGCGCCGGTCCGCTCGGACAACCGCTGGTTCACCTCGAGCGGCGTGGTGCGGGCGACTCCACCGAGCCGGGCTGCGGCCGCGGACACCTCATCAGCGAAGGACATGACATCACATCTTCCGTGAACGACTCGGGTCTGGCACGCGTACCCCTAGAAAGACAGGGGAGGTGCTCGTGTTTCGCCTTGTGGGCGTACTGACGCTGCTCATGATGCTCTCCGCGGTTCCCGCGCACGCCCATGGCGCGCCCACCGACCCCGCGAGCAGGGCTTATCTGTGCTCACCAGGTCAGCCCTCAGCATCATCCTCGCCATGCCGGAAGGCCATTCAGGCGGGTCTGCCGTCCAAGGAGTGGGACAACATCCGGCTGCCGAACGTGGCCGGGCGCGATGCCTCGAAGGTTCCCGACGGCAAGTTGTGCAGCGCGGGGATCGCGAAGTACGCCGGGCTCGACCTGCCCTCCGCCGAGTGGCCCGCGACGACGCTCAAGGGCACGGCCTTCACCTACCGGGCCACGATTCCGCACCAGGGCTCTTTCCGGTTCTACGTCACGAAGGACGGCTACACGCCGACGCGCGCGCTGCGGTGGACGGATCTCGAGCAGTTCCTGACCGTGCCCACTCCCCCGTTGGTCAACGGCTCGTACGAGTTCAAGGTGCAGCTGCCGCAACGGACCGGGCGCCACCTGATCTACACCGTCTGGCAGAACACCGACACGCCTGACACCTACTACTCGTGCACCGACGTCGAGATCGCGGCTGCCCCGACGGCGACCGCCTCGACGACCGCTCCACCCGCGAGCGCGAGCACTCCGCGACCCGTTCCCGTTGCGTCGAGTGCCGAACAACCTCCTTCCAACGCAACGAGGTTCGGCATGTCCGCCGTGGTAGCGGCACTGGGCGGCTTGGCCGTGCTGGGCGGGATCATGTTGTGGCGCAAAAGAATTCTGTGAACGTCCCGGTCCCCAATAGGTCTGGACCACCCTTACGATGATCTTCGGGCGCGCAACCCTGCGATGGTGAGGTGTGTGCCTCTATGGTTAGAAA
>JAVXWK010000893.1:0-10387 GCA_032230575.1 Pseudonocardiales bacterium
CGCGCGACAACCTCGTGCCGCTGTCGTCCGGTAGCGAAGGCAAGATCAAAGAGGCGTATGGGCGCGCCAAGATCGCGGAGGAGGAAAGGCTGCAGGCGGCCGGTCAGCACGACAAGCGGACGCTGGAACGCGCCGGGCGTGAGGCGGGCCGCCGCGCCCAGGTGCAGACGGTCGCGACGTTCCTGAACCAGCCGATCGACCACCTCGTGGAGATCTCGCTGATCGGCTTCTTCCACATCGCCGAGGGCCTCGGCGGGGTGGACGTGTGCCTGAAGAACGCGACGAAGGACCCGTTGTCCGGCGCGGACTTCCCTGCCGGCAGACAGCACCTGGACGCTGGCCAGTCGCTGTCGTTCGTGCGGCAGCGGCACGGCCTGCCCAACGGCGACCTCGACCGCACGAAGCGCCAGCAGGCCTTCCTCTCGGCCGTCGCGCGCCGGTTGAAGGGCGCGGACGTCTCCGCCATGCAGGCGATGATCGACATGGCGAAGCAGGACGTGGTGCTGGACGCCCGGTTCGACCTGACCGAGTTCGCCCGCAAGGTGCCGACCGAGGTGCGGTTCGAGACGCTGCCGGTCGAGGGCGGCGCGAACGTCGGCGGTCAGGACGTGAACAAGGTCGACCCGGAGAAGGTGCGCGCGAAGGTGACCGAGCTGGCCAAGGAGCCGCCGCCTCCGCCCTCCAACGACGGCGTCCCCTGCATCGACTAGTTTCGTCGCTCGGTCACCCAGGTGGCGATCTGGGCCCTTGACGTGAACCCGAGCTTCTGCAGGATCCGCTCCACGTGTCCCTCGGCCGTGCGGCGCGCGATCACCAGCCGTGCGGCGATCTCCTTGTTCGTCATGCCACCGGCGATCAGGTCGGCCACCTGCTGCTCGCGCTTGGTCAGCGGCGTGGCCGTCACGATCACCGGCTCGGGCTCCGGCTGGTCGCCGACGGCCAGCGCGATGGCGTCGTCCAGCTCGAGGTCCATGCCCTTGCGGAACGCGGCGCGGAACTCCTGCTCGCCCAGCACGGCGATGGTCTTGGACTCGCACTCGCCGTGCGGCGCGCCGAAGTAGCGCGACCCGAACATCGGGTAGCCGACGGACTGCCAGATCTCGGTGGTGGCGCCCAGCAGCGTCGCGGCGCGCACCGCGTTGCCCTGCGAGGCCGCGATCCACGCCAGCACCTCGATCGCGAGCACGATGCCGAGCAGGTCGTGGAACGTCCGTTTGATCCGCAGGCACTCGCGCCCGAGCTGGTCCGCCCTGGCGAGGTCGCCGCTCACCCACGCGCACAACGCCAGCACGTAGATCGCGTACGCCTGCGCCCACAGCTCGCCGTGCTTCTCGCCGATGGTCTTCGCCTCGACGCAGAGCCGTTCCGCGGCGGCGAAGTCGTGCCGGAACGTCGCCGAGATCGCCAGCTCGATGCCGGCGAGCATCGTGTGGCTGTTGACGGTGCCCTGGCCGCGGTACAGGTCCATGGCCTCCTCGAACAGCCCGTCCGCGAGCTCGAGGTCGTCGCCGACGAGGTGGGTGCAGGCGAGCCGGTGGGTCGAGTACGCCAGCGCCTGCTCGTCACCGGACTCGGCGGCGTACTTGCGGCACTCCTCCAGCATCCGCGTGGAAGCGGGGAGATCCCCCTGCAGCGTCGCGACGTAGCCGTTGACCCACAGCGCCTTCGCCCGCAGCGGTCCTTCTGCTGCTCCCGCCAGCGCGCGGTCCAGCCAGTGCCGGCCCTCTCCGAGCATCCCGCAGCCCGCCCAGTAGAACCACAGTGTGCTGGCGAGGTGCAGGCAGTGGTCACCGCCGTTGTCGAAGCAGAAGTCCAGCGCGGACCGCAGATTCGCGTGTTCCAGGCGGGTGCGCGAGAAGATCTGCGGCTGGACCGGGCCGAACCACTCCTTCTCGCGGCGCTCGGCCCACTCGATGAAGTGGTCGCGGTGCCGTTCGCGCATCACCTGCTCACGGCCGGCGCCGCGCAGCTTCTCGAGTCCGTACTGGCGCAACGGCTCCAGCAACCGGAAGCGCGTGCCGGCCGGGTGCTGCTCGGCGATCACGACCGACTTGTCGACCAGGCCAGCGAGCGAGCGCATGACCTCCTCCGGCGAAACGCTGTCGCCGGAGCAGACCCGTTCGGCGGCCTCCAGGTCGAACGTGCCGGCGAAGACCGACGCCCGTGCCCACAGGATCTGCTCGGAACGCGTGCACAGGCGGAAGCTCCAGTCCACCGCGGCCTGCAGCGTCTGGTGGCGCGGGTCGCCGCCGCGCTTGCCGTCCGCGAGCACCCGGAACGTGTCGTCCAATCTGGACAGGAGGTGGTCGAGCGTGAGCACGCGCAGGCGCACCGCGGCCAGTTCGATGGCCAGCGGGATGCCGCCCAGCAGCGCGCAGATCTGGGTGACCTTGTCGTGGTTCTGGGCTCCGACGGCGAACCCCGGCTCGACGGCCGCGGCCCGTTCGGCGAACAGGATCAGCGCCGGGTCCCGCGGCAACGGGGCCACTTGCCAGAGATGTTCGCCGTCGACGCCGAGACGTTCGCGGCTGGTGATCAGCACGCGCAGGCCGGGCACGCTGCGCAGCAACGCGTCCACGACGTCGGCGGTGGCCCCCACGACGTGCTCGCAGTTGTCGAGGACCATCAGCATCTGCCGGTCCCGCAGGTGTTCCACCAGGACCGTGCGGTGCTGGCGAACCGTGTCGTCGTGGACGCCCAGCTGCTCCAGAACCGTGTGCACCACCAGTTCCGGGTCCGTGACGCCACTGAGTTCGACGAACCACACCCCGTCGCGGAACGCCCTGGACGTCTCGGCGGCGGCTTTCAGCGCCAGCCGTGTCTTCCCGACGCCACCGACACCCGTAAGAGTGACGAGACGAGACTCCGACAGGAGTCTTCTCACCTCGGTGACGTCGGTCCTCCTGCCGACGAAACTAGTTGTGTCAGCAGGCAAATTGCCTTTGCGACCTGGGGAAAGCAAACCGCCCACAGCGGCACCCTAGGTCGGCGCGATCTCCCGCTGCAACGCGGTCCCCCGGAGGCACCAACGCCGAAACACGGGTAGTTACCCCCTAGGGCTCCTGTTGTGACGTCGCCAGGGTTGAAGGCTGGGGTGACGCCTGCGGGAGGGACAGATCATGGCCGCTGACGGTCTCGACGTGGACATCCGTGAGCTGAACGGCGTGCTGGTCGTCCGGTTCAGCGGTCGCCTCGACTGGTCCACCTACATGCGGGTGCAGGACGTGCTTCTCGACTGCGCCACCAAGGAGCTCATCGGCGTGGTGGTGGAGCTCGACGGCCTCGTCGCCGAGTCACCCGCGCTGCTCGTGGTGTTCGACGTCGTGTGGCTGTCGGCGGCGCGCTGGCCGGGCATCTCGCTGAGCCTCGTCGTCAATGATCACCTGCTGCGATCGACGCTCGGCGCCCGCGGTCTGCCGCGGCACATTCCCATGCACACCACAACACAGGCCGCGCTGGCCGCCGTGGTGCGGCTGCGGCACGAGGACCGGGTGGACGCCGCACTGCCCACGTGCCGATGCCTGCCGCACGTCGCGGAGCGGATCACCGAACGCGCCTGCGAACGATGGGGCGTCCAGTCGTTGCTCGACGTCGCACCGCAGGTGGCCGTGGAGCTCGTGTCGCACATCGATGACGATGACAACCCGTTGGCGCTGCTGCTGCGCATGCGTGGGGACAGGATGTCCGTCGCCGTGCGCACGACTACACGTCTGGACCTCAGGCAGTGGAACATCATGCGGCGCAACGTCGCGTCCATCGCCGTGTGCAACTTCAGCATGGGTGAAACGCCGGCCGGGGGCGGTCGGCACGTGATCTGGGCGTTGCTCGACGTGCCGGAGGACTGCCAGCGGCCCCCGAGCCATCTCCCGGAGGCCGCCGTCTTCACCCACCAGGCTTAACGCTTCCGGGTCGTTCTACTGTGCGCACTCCTGGGCGTGGCTCGCCGCGATGCTGGTGCGGCAAGCGCGCACGACCTGACGGTTCGCCGCGGTGTCCGGGGTGCCTGTTCCGCACCTCGGACAGAAAAGGCGCGCGGTCGTCTCGTCGACGACCACTTCGAGAGCGCGGCGGCACGGACGACACCACCGGTGACCGGTGACGGGGATGACGTGGTCCGGCGAGGCGACGCACTGGTGCAACCAGCAGCGATGCAGGCCGCACGTCACTCGGGCGTGGGGATCGAGGCCGAGCTCCTCCGCCAGGTCCTCGGCGCTGAGGACCGCGGTCAAGGTCAAGTCCTCGCCCTCGAAGGAGGTCACCAGCCGCAGGTGCGCGCGTCGCCTCATAGGAAGAATCTTGCTCTGTCGGCGGAACCAGGTATACCCGCATTAATACCTGTTTAATCGCCGCTTGCGCCGAATTCCATTCGGCATAGAACCCTCTTCTCACCCGCCTGTGGGCACCCTAGGCTCAAGTTCCGACGGCGCGGCGCAGAGGTATTCCACATGGCAGATCCTGCGTACTTCCCTCCCCCGCACTCCACCCGCATCGGGATGAGCGATGTGGAACAGCTGGAGTCGCAGACGCATTCGCTGAGGTCGGTCGACTACCAGTACGGCGGAGGAGCGTGCCGGGACGCCGTCGTCGTGCGGATCTACTGGGCGCAGCAGCTTCTGGCGGCCTCGGCTTCGGACGTCGTGCGCTCGCGTTTGCTGTCCGCGGTCGCCGATCTGCACAACCTGGCCGGGTGGACGTCGTTCGACAGCGGGCAGGTCGGGGCCGCGTACCACCACTTCGACCGTGCGCTGGATTTCGCGCGTCACGACGAGGACCTGACCACCAACATCGTTTACCGGCGCGGGCGCGTGCACCTCCATCACGGCGCACCCGGCGATGCGCTGGCCTACTTCCAGAGGGGTGCGTTCGCGCCGTTGGCCGCGAGCATCATGCATTCGAACGAAGCCTGGGCATATGCGCGTCAGGCCCGTTCCGCGGAGGCGTTGCGTGCCCTGGGGAAGGCCCAGGACTCGTTCGCGCGCGCGGACTTGGCCCATGTGCCGGACTGGGCTCGCTTCCACGACGAAACCGACCTGACCGCGATGATCGGGACCGTCTACGCCGAGCTCGGAGACACCCGGCACGCGATTCCGGCGTTGTCGACCGCGATCGAGCGGTTCGGGCCGGCGATGGCGCGGAGCTGGACGTTCTGCCTGATCGCGTTGGCCTCGTGCCACTTCTTGGACGGGGATGACGACGAGGGCCGGACGATCGGGACGCAGGCCGTGAGTGCCGCGGAGGGGCTGCGGTCCGAGCGGGTGTGGGACCGGATGCGGCCGATGATGCAGGCCGCCGCGTCGCGCGGGGTGTCGCTGCGCTGAGTTTCTTTGCACAACCCGAACATTCGGCGGACTGGGCTCTGATGGTGCTCGGTCATCGTTCTGCCATGAACATTTCGCGAATCGGTGGGCTCGTGGCGGGGATGCTGCTGTTGGGCGCTGGGACCGCGTCCGCGCAGGAACCGATCACGATCAGCCCCGAGAAGGTGCAGCAGATCTGTGCCAACCGAGTTCCCCGGGTAGAGGCTCGGGTGAAGGCGCTGACCGACAAGATCAACGGCAGCCCGGAGACGCTGGGCTCGAAGAAGTGGATCGAGCAGAAGGCCGCGGACGCGCGCAAGGCGGGCAACACGGCGCGCGCGGACGTCCTGGACGCCCGGCTGAAGCTGCGGGACGCGCAGCTGGTGAAGCTTTCGAAGGCGGGCGAGCGTATTGCCAAGTTCAAGTCCGAGCACTGCGGGGCCAAGTGAGGTGGGTCGCCGCGCTGGCGTTGCTGCTCTCGCTGACGGCGTGCCGGGGCGAGGCGCCGGTGTCGGACCTCGATGATGTGGAATCAACGCTGAACAGCATCGAGTCGGACATCAACCAGCCGGGGTGAACGCGTGGAACGTGGCCTGGTGCTCGTCGTGGAGGACGAACCGGCGATCGCCGAGCTCGTCGCGCTCTACTTGAGGCGCGACGGGTTCGGCGTGCAGGTCGAGTCCTCGGGGGACGCGGCACTGGCCGCGGTCCGTTCGTTGTCCCCTGTCGCGGTGGTGCTGGACGTCGGCCTGCCGGGGATGAACGGCATCGAGGTGTGCCGCGCGCTGCGTGCCGCGGGCGACTGGACCCCGGTGCTGTTCGTGACCGCGCGCGACGACGAGGTGGACCGGCTGCTGGGCCTCGAGCTCGGTGCCGACGACTACATCACCAAGCCGTTCAGCCCGCGCGAGCTCGCTCTGCGCGTGCGGACCGTGCTGCGGCGTTCTTCCGCTGTCGTGTCCGAGGTGCTGCAGGTGGGGTCGGTGCGGGTGGACGTGGGTGAACGGCGTGCTTTCGCTGGTTCTTCCGAGGTTTCCCTGACCTCGACTGAGTTCGGCCTGCTCGCCTACTTGATGAAGCATCCGCGTCAGGTGTTCTCGCGTGAGCAGTTGCTGAGCGCCGTGTGGGGTTACGCGTCTGTCGCCGGTACGCGCACGGTCGACGTCCACATCGCCCAGCTGCGGGCGAAGTTCGGTTCACTGAGTCCAATTAGGACTGTGCGCGGCGTCGGCTACTCGGCGGACGCGTCATGAACCTGGGTGTCCGCATCGCCTTGGTGTGCCTGGGAGTCGCGTTCGTCGCCGTGCTGGTGGCGGGCATCGTCTCCGTCCGGCTCGTCCTGTCGACCTCGCAGCAGGTGAGCCGCGAGTTCCTGCGTTCCCAGGCCGACGTGGTCTCCGGTCAGATCTCCAACAACCGCACCGAGCAACTCCTCGAGGGCCAAGGCATCGCGATCGTCCGCATCTCCGCGTCCGGCGAGGTCACCGGCTCCGACCGAGCCGCCGTCCGCGCGGCCCGCGAGGTGCACGTCGAACGCGTTGTCTCCGGCCCGCCCGTGTCCGGCGTGAGCGGCCGCCTGAACGTGGAGGCCCGCGCGTCCGGTGCCGGAGGTTTCGCGCTCGTGCAGGAGACCGAGACCACCGGCACCTACCGCAAACTGATCCGCAACGTCCTGTTCGCCCTGGGCATCGGCCTGGCCGTGGCCTGCCTGGCGGGCTTGGCTTTGGGTTCGGTGCTGGCCCGTCCTCTTCGCCGCGTGGCCTCGGTCGCCCACTCGATGAGCGCGGGCCGCCGCGATCTCCGCGTCCCGGTGGTCGGCACCGTGGAGCTGGCCGAGGTGGCCACGTCGGTGAACTCTTTGGCCGATGCTTTGCAACGCAGCGAATCCCGCCAGCGCGACTTCCTGCTCTCCGTCTCCCACGAGCTCCGCACACCTCTGACCGCCGTGACGGGCTTCGCGGAATCCCTGGCGGACGGTGTTGTTGTTGGTGAGCAGGTAGCGCCCGTGGGCGGGGTGATCCTCGACGAGGCCCGCCGCCTGGACCGCCTGGTGACCGACCTCCTGGACCTGGCCCGCCTGGGCGCCGACGACTTCCGCCTGGACATGGCGGCCGTGGCCCTGGAACCCGTGGTCCGCTCGGCGTCCGAGGTCTGGCACGCCCGCTGCAACGCCCGCGCCGTGACCTTCTCCTTGTCCGTGACCGAATCCCCGATGGTCTGGGCGGACGCGCGCCGCCTGCGCCAGGTGATCGACGGCCTGATGGAGAACGCCCTGCGCGTCACCCCTGCCGGCCGCCCGGTAGTGCTCGCCCTGTCGTCCGTGCTGGAAGTGCGCGACGGCGGCCCAGGCCTGGCGCCGGAGGACTACCCGGTGGCGTTCGACCGAGGCGTGCTGCACGCCCGGTACCAGGAGTCGCGGCCGGTGGGCACCGGAGTGGGGCTCGCGCTGGTGCACGGGCTGGTGACGCGGATGGGCGGGACGATCACGGCAGGTCCGGCTGCTGAGGGTGGCGCGGCCTTCACCGTCACGTTCCCGCAGCCGTCAGACGCCACTCAGCAGCTTCGACGGGTGGACAATCCGGCTGGATGACGGCACGTTCTCGCCGTCCTTCGAGGCCGCAGCCTGGTTCCAGACGGCCAGGACCGCCGCGAAGAGGTCGTCGAGCTGTCTCCCCGTCCGGGCGCCGAGCGAACGGCTCGTCTTCCAGTCGACGTCCCGCCACCCACCGCCGGCGGTCCGGCGCGCGGCGTTGGCCAGCGGTTCCAGCGCCTCCTGAAACCGGTGCTCCAGCCCTTCCCCGACGGCCTTGTAGCCGAAGGCGTTCACGGCATCGGCAGCCTCGGGAAGCTCCGGCCACGACACCACCACGACGTGATGCCAGATCTCGGGCGGATAGGTGTTCGCGAGGTGGTGGCTCTCGCCGATCACCAGGTCCTTGAGCCTGCGCTCGGCCTCCAGCGTCTGGCCGACGTACAGCAGTCCCCACTGCAGCCAGACCCCGTAGACGGCAGGACCTCTCAGACCGCGAACCAGTTCGCCCGCAAGCAGATGTGCGAACTTGTACCGGTGCTGCCGCCACGCCAGCGACGTCGCCTTGGTCGCCGCGACGTCGCGCATCGCGTGCCACCAGCGGTCGAAGGCGACGTCGGGAACTCCGGGATCCATCCGGCCAATCTAGCGATCACTCACTTGGACTGCGGCAGCTTGACCTTCTTCTTGACCCCCGGCGACGACGGCGGCGGCACCACTGGACCGATGTCCCCGTCCGGCGCCTCGTCCAGGTCCACGATCACCGGCGCGTGGTCGCTCGGCCCGGTCCCCTTGCGCGCGTGCCGGTCGATCCACGCCGCCCGCACCCGCGGCGCCACGCTCTCGCTGGCGAGGATCAGGTCGATCCGCATCCCCAGGTCCCGGTGGAACATCCCGGCCCGGTAGTCCCAGTAGCTGAAGACTCGCTCGGCAGGCCACCGATCCCGCACCACGTCGTGGAACCCGAGCGCCTGAATGGCCTGCAACGCGGCCCGCTCGGGTTCGGTCACGTGCGTCTGCCCGATGTAGGCCTCGGGATCGAACACGTCGGCGTCGGTGGGCGCGATGTTGATGTCCCCGCACACCAGGGCATCCGCGGGCCCGGCCTGCAGCACGTCCCGCAGAGCGGCCAGCCACTCCAGCTTGTACTTGTAGTGGTCCGACTCGGGCTCACGGCCGTTGGGCACGTACAGCGAGTGCACCCGCACCCCACCACACGTCGCGGCTACGGCGCGTGCCTCCACGTGTGGGAACCCCGGCGCCCCGGCCACCCCGACCTCGACGTCGGCCAGACCGACGCGGGACAGCAGCGCCACGCCGTTCCACTGCGGCTCGCCGAACAGCGCTACCTCGTAGCCGCGCGATTCCAACGGGTCTCCGAGCAGCGCGGTGAAGGCCTCGTCGGCCAGCTTGGTCTCCTGCAGGCACACGACGTCGGGCCGCCGCTGGTCCAGCCAGGGCAGGAGCCGGGGCACGCGCTGCTTGACCGAATTCACGTTCCACGTCGCGACTCGCACGCACTCAACCGTAGTCAAGGAGACTCAAGCCCGCATAGAACAAGGAGGGCCACCGCTCGTACCTCTAAAGCACGTTGAACACCTCCTCGGCCCGGTCCCGCTTGACGAACATCTGCCACGCGGTCTCGGCGACCTCGTCGGGGTTCAGCGTGTGGCCGGCGAGGTTCCCGAACTGCTCGGGCTTCCTCTCCACCGTCCGGTGGATGTCGCCACGCTCGATGACACCGCCGATGGTCAACGTCCCGGCGTACGCACCCTTGTCCGCCAACGCCGCGTTGAGCGTCACGGCGTAGTTGCGCAACGCGGCCGACCCCACCGCGAACGCCCCGAGCATCGGCATGGGCACCACCGAGCTCAGACCACCGGCGAACAACAGGCCGCCGTTGCGTTCGACCACCCCGGCCAGCACGTGCCGCGTGACGTCGATCGCCGGGTACACCCAGTCCATGGCGGCTTTCGCCTCAGCCGACGTCGTCGACGTGATCTCACCCGGCATGGCGTCGAAATCGCTGGCACCGGGCCCGTAGTACACGACGTCGACCGGCCCGATCTCGTCCAATGTGGACAGCAGCTTCTCCCTGTCCCGCACGTCGACCGCGTATGCCTTCGCCTTCACCCCGGCCTCCGCGAGCTCGGCCAGATAGCCCGCGTGCCTGGCGGTGCTCCGCGAGATCAGCACGATCTCGTACCCCTCACGCCCGAACCGGTGCGCGATCGACATGCCCAGCCCAGGACCGACACCGAGCACAACTGCGGTGGGAGACATGGCTTTCACCCTTCGCTTGACTAATTCGAGGCACCCCTCGACTTACTGCGGCCGACGCTACCACAGAATTCGAGGGCACCCTCGACTTAGCTGCCGAGTAGGATCCGCCCATGGTCACCGCGTCGAGGCCCCTGCGTGCGGACGCGGCACGCAACCGGGAGAAGCTGCTGGCAGCGGCCGCGGAACTCTTCGCGGAACGCGGCCTCGACGTCCCCCTCGAGCACATCGCCCGCCGCGCCTCGGTCAGCATCGGCACGCTCTACAAGCACTTCCCGAC
>JAVXWK010000902.1:0-11209 GCA_032230575.1 Pseudonocardiales bacterium
TGCCTTCGTCAGGCGCCGCGATAGGTGCCGAAGCTCCAGCGGTTGCCCTCGGGATCGGCCACGGTGAAGCCGCGCGAGCCGTAGTCCTCGTCGCGCAGCCCGCGGATCTCCGTGGCTCCGTGCGCCATGCATTGCGCGTGGATCTCGTCCGGCCGGTCGGTCACCACGTACACCGAAGCAGCTCCGACGTGGGTCGCCGTGACCTCGCCGACCGAGCGCTTGGCGGATCCCAGCATCACGCCGCCGCCCTCTGGCCAGACCATCTCGCAGTGCACGACCTCGCCGTCGGCCTCGCCGGGCACGACGAGATGTTCCTTGAACCCGAACGCTTCCACGAGAAACCGGATCGCGGCCGGGGCGTCGGAGTAGGACAGTCCTGGCCAGCAGGTAGGTGCAGGTGTAGTCATGGCTCCTACCCTGCGCCCTGACCGCCCTCACTGCCTTGTACGAATGGAAGCTCGGCCGCGATCCACTCCGTCGGAGTGGCTCCGCACAGTGCCCGCCAGTCCCGGTTGAAATGCGCTTGGTCGGTGTATCCGCAGGCCACGGCCACTTCGGTGAGCGTCGGCCTGACCTCGCCGCGCAACATCCGGTTGGCCCGCTCGAACCGCATCACGCGGCCCATGACCTTGGGCGTCAACCCGTACTCGGCGGCGAACCGCGCGCTCAGGTGCTGCCGGCTCCAGCCGACCTCGGCCGCGATCTCCCCCACCGGCGCTCCCGAGGCGAGCCGCTGCCACGCCCAGGCGACCTCGACCTGCTGCCGGACCGGCTTGATCAACCGCCCCAGCGCCGCGTCCATGCGCGCGAACCGATCCGCCCAGGTCGTCGCGTCCTGCAGCCGTTCGCGCAGCTCGGAGGCCGGAGCGTCCAGCGAGTCGAGCCCGACCGTGGTCGCCGCCAGCTCCCCCGCGGGCATGCCGAAGAACGCCCGCATCCCCAACGGCGTGAGGTCGCACTGCACGCCGTGCTGGAAGCCGTCGTGCGTGATGATCACGGCCTCGTCGTGCAGGCCGCCGCACAACGTGGCGAACCGGCCTTGGTCCAGGTCGACCGTGCCGTCCATCGTCACGATGAGCGTGAGCGAGCGCGACGGCAGGCCGCGGTGAATGCCGGGCTCGGTGTGCATCCGATACCCGGAGTACCGCGTCACGAAAGGCCGCAGCCTCGGGTGCGGCAGGCCGATGACGTGCTCGACGTCCACATCGCTGATGCTAAAACAGTTCGCCCAGGACCAGCAGCCCCGCGCCCACCGGCACCAGGTCGACGCCGTACGACGTGACGCTCACGTCCACGTCCGGCATCGCGCGCAGGTACAGGTCCGGCGACCGGAGCACCTTCCGTCCACTCAGGACGATCTGGTCGAGGTCCAGCAGCTGCACCAGGTTCGTGACCGCGGCGGCGAGCACTCGCGCGGCCTCGACGCCGGTAGCGGCAGCGTGGACGGCCTCGACGCACCCACGCCGTCCGCAGACGCACAACGGCCCGTCGAGCTGGATCGTCGTGTGCCCGAACTCGCCCGCCCCGGACCGTGCGCCCCGGTGCACCTCACCGCCGAGCAGCAGACCGACACCCAGACCGGTGCCGACGAACACCAGCGCGGCATCCTGGAGAGGTCTTCGCCACGCCTCGGCCAGCACGGCGGCGTTGGTGTCCTTGTCCACCACGACCGGCAGCCCGAGCCGTTCCTCGGCCAAAGCTCGCAACGGCACGGAAGACCAGCCCGGCAGGCCGTTCGGCGACACCACTCCATCACGGAAGTCCAGCGGCCCGGCGATCCCGATGCCCAGCCCGAGCACCTTCTCCTCGACCGAGATCAACGGCTCCAACGCGTCCAAGACGTCCGCAGGCGTGAACATCGGCGCCAACGACACCACGGACGTCGACACCACCTCGCCGGTCAGGTCGAGCCGCACCACCCGCAGCTCGTCACGGTCGACGTAAGCCCCATACGCGTAGGCGCCATCCGCCCGGAGCTGGAGCGCCATCCGCGGCTTGCCCCGGCCCCCGTCGCGCACCGCGCCGGTCTCCTCCAGCAGCCCGGCCGACATGAGCCGCGCCACGATCTTCGACACGGCCTGCGGGGTCAGTTTGGTCTGCGATGCGATGGACGCCCTGCTCAGAGCCCCTGAGCGGACCAGCCGGAGCACTGTCCGGTCGTTGTGCGAACGCAGCGAGGTGAGGTCCACGTAGCGATTATGCAACAGCGTTGCTTTAATCAACAACATGACACGAGTCGGACTTCTGGGCTACGGCATCGCGGGACGGGTCTTCCACGCCCCGCTCATCTCCTCGACGGAGGGCATGGACCTCGTCGCCATCGTGACGGCGAACCCGGAGCGGCAGGCGCAGGCCGGCGCCGCCTACCCGGACGCCAAGATCGTGACCGCGGACGAGCTGTTCGAGATGGATCTCGACCTGATCGTCGTCGGCACCCCGAACCGCACCCACGTCGAGTACGCCCGGAAGGCGATCGACAAGGGCGTCGCGGTCGTCGTGGACAAGCCGTTCGCGCCCACTTCGACCGAGGCGAAGGATCTCGTGGCCTCGGCGCGAGCGAAGGGCGTGCCTCTCACGGTGTTCCAGAACCGCCGCTGGGACAGCGATTTCCTCACCGTGCGCAAGATCATCGGCCAATTGGGGGACATCACGCGGTTCGAGTCTCGATACGAGCGCTGGGTGCCGGAGATCTGGGACAACTGGCGCGAGTTCGGCGACAAGGCCGAGGCTGGCGGCCTGCTCTACGACCTGGGCGCGCACCTCGTCGACCAGGCGCTGCAACTGTTCGGCCCGGTCAGGAGCGTCTACGCGGAGCTGGATCTGCGCAGGCCCGGCGTGCAGGTCGACGACGACGTGTTCGTGGCGCTGACGCATGAGAACGGCGTTCGCTCGCACCTGTGGGCCAGCGCGCACGCGGCGAACCACGGGCCGCGGTTCCGCGTGCTCGGCAGTGAGGGCGCGTTCGTGATCAGCGGCATGGACGAGCAGGAGGACGCACTCGACGCGGGCCGCCGTCCGACCGACGCGAACTGGGGCCGCGAGGACCGCACCGGCCGGCTCGGCATTCTCGACGAGACCACCGAAATCCCCGTGGAACTCGGTGCCTACCAGAACTTCTACGCCGAGCTGCAGGCCGGACGCATCCCGGTCGATCCGTCGAGCTCGGTCTACGCGCTCGAGGTCATCGAGGCCGCGTTCGCGTCCGCGCGCGAGAACCGGGTGGTGGAGCTGTGAGCCTGACCAGCGAAGAGCTTCTCGCCCAGGAGCGGCGCCTGCAGTTCACCCGCTTCGGCAACGACGTCGCGATCGAGCTCGGCCTGCACCTGCTCGACGCGGCCCGCGAGCAGGGCCTGCCCATCGCGATCTCGGTGCAGCGCAACGGACACCGGCTCTTCCACGCCGCACTGCCCGGCACCGCGCCGGACAACGACCGCTGGCTCGAGCGCAAGGCGCGTGTCGTCGACCTGTTCGGCCACAGTTCGTTCTACGTTGGCACGACGTTCCGCGAGAAGGGCACGACGTTCGAGGCGCAGTCGCACCTGGACCCGGCCCTGTACGCGGCGCACGGCGGCGTCTTCCCGGTGATCCTGCGCGGCACCGGCCCGGTCGGCACGGTCGGAGTGTCCGGTTTGCCTCAAGCCGAGGACCACGAGTTCGTCGTCACTCAGCTGGAATCATTCCTGAACTCCCGCGACGCGCAATAGCACGAATAGTCCTTGGTACAAAATCCGGACATCAGTTCCGAGTCGCACCGAGAGGCGCAATTTTGTATTGATACACACCACTTCGAGTGGCTTTCGACCCACTCGGAGTGGTGATGTATAGCAGCCGACTATCACTCACCAATGCGCTCAAAAGGGTGATCCTACTGGGCCAAACGAGTGTCCTATTCCACTCATCTACGAATAGAGACAGGTCACCCGCCTGCCGATACACAAGTCCTTGCGTAGTGCACCAGTTGTACTCTCCGTAGCAGCAACAGGCGTAAGGCACCCACCCGAATGTCGCCTTTTTGGCCCCTTCACAGCTCTCAATCGCGAGAACTAACGTCCGTTCCGGCTTATCGGATTGGTCCATTAGCGCATTGAGATAGGTGGGTGCAGGTTGTGACTGTGACGGATTCTGACCTCAATGAGGGCCGTCAGCAGCTGAGTTTGGGCACGGCCGCCGCACGTAATCTGGCCACGACCACCAAGTCCGTCCCGCAGATGCAGGGAATCACTTCCCGCTGGCTGCTCAAGGTGCTGCCCTGGGTCCAGGCCGCGGGTGGTGCCTACCGCGTCAACCGCCGTCTCACCTACACGCTGGGCGATGGCCGTGTCTCGTTCACCAACACGGGCTCCGAGATCCGCGTCGTCCCGATGGAGCTCACCGAACTGTCGCTGCTGAAGGGCTTCGACGACGACGCGGTGCTCGCCGCGCTCGCCGGCCGCTTCCGGCAGCAGGAGTTCGGCATCGGCGACCTCATCGTCGAGAAGGGCCGTCCGAAAGACACCGTCGTGCTGATCGCGCACGGCAAGGTCGACAAGCTCGGCACCGGTGAGTACGGCGGCGACACCGTGCTCGGCAACCTGGCCGACGGCGAGTACTTCGGCGAGACCGTGCTCGCCGGACCGCAGGGCGAGTGGGAGTACACCGCCAAGGCCGTCACCCCGGTCACCGTGCTGACGCTGTCCTGGGGCGACTTCGAGGCCCTCAACGGCGAAGCGGGCGGCCTGCGCGCCCACATCCAGCAGGCCTACAACAGCCGCAGCAAGCCGCAGAACGACTTCGGCGAGGCCGCGATCGGCATGGCGGCGGGCCACGACGGCGAGCCCGTGCTGCCCGGCACGTTCGTCGACTACGAGCTCTCGCCGCGCGAGTACGAGCTGAGCGTCGCCCAGACCGTGCTGCAGGTCCACACGCGTGTCGCGGACCTCTACAACCAGCCGATGGACCAGGTCGAGCAGCAGTTGCGGCTCACGATCGAAGCCCTGCGCGAGCGCCAGGAGCACGAGATCGTGAACAACCGCTCGTTCGGCCTGCTGCACAACGCGGACCTCAAGCAGCGCATCCACACCCGTTCCGGCCCGCCCACCCCGGACGACTTCGACGAGCTGCTGTCGATCGTGTGGAAGGACCCCGGCTACTTCCTCGCCCACCCGCGCACGATCGCGGCGTTCGGCCGTGAGCTCAACAAGCGCGGCATCTACCCGCAGCACATCGACTTCAACGGCCAGCAGGTGCCGGCCTGGCGCGGCATCCCGGTGCTGCCGTGCAACAAGATCCCGGTCTCGGACACCCGCACGTCGTCGGTCATGCTGATCCGCACCGGCGAACAGAACCAGGGCGTCATCGGCCTGCACCAGACCGGCATCCCGGACGAGTACCAGCCGGGCCTGTCGGTGCGGTTCATGGGGATCAACGACCAGGCGATCATCAACTACCTGGTCAGCGCCTACTACTCGGCGGCCATCATGGTGCCGGACGCGATCGGTGTCCTGGAGCACGTCGAGCTCGGCCGCGAGAGCTGACAGCGTTGGCCTCCTTCACCATGCCGGAGTTCTACGTGCCGCACCCGGCACGGATGAACCCGCACCTCGAGCGCGCCCGCGTCCACTCGACACAGTGGGCGCGGGACATGGGCATGCTCGACACCGGGGTGTGGACTCCGGAGATCCTCGCGGGCGACGACTACGGGTTCATGTGCGCGTGGACCCATCCGGACGCGCCCGCGGAGATCCTCGACCTCATCACGGACTGGTACGTCTGGGTCTTCTACTTCGACGACGAGTTCTTCGAGGAGTTCAAGAAGTCCACCGACGTGGCCGGGGCCAAGGCGTACCTCGACCGGTTGCCCGCGTTCATGCCGATCAACGGCACGGACCCGTCGCCGGAGCCGCGGAACCCGACCGAACGTGGTCTCGTCGACCTCTGGCAGCGCACGATCCCGCTGATGTCGGAGGACTGGCGACGCCGCTTCACCACGAGCACCCACAACCTGCTGCTCGAGTGCATGTGGGAGATCAAGAACATGGCGTCCGGCACCGTCGCCAACCCGATCGAGTACATCGAGATGCGCCGAAAGGTCGGTGGCGCACCGTGGTCGGCGAACCTGGTGGAGGTCTCCGAGGCAGCCGAGGTGCCCGCGTCGATCGCGGGCACCCGGCCGCTGCGGGTCCTCTCCGACACGTTCTCCGACGCCATCCACCTGCGCAACGACATCTTCTCGTACGAGCGGGAAGTGCAGCGCGAGGGCGAGAACTCCAACGGGGTTCTGGTCTTCGAGAAGTTCTTCGGCCACGACACGCAGACCGCGGTCGAGGCCGTGAACAACCTGCTGACCTCGCGGCTGCACCAGTTCGAGAACACCGTCTTCACCGAGTTGCCCACGCTCTTCGCCGAGCACGGCATCGACCCGCTGGAGCAGGCGCGGGTGCTCAAGTACGTGAAGGGCTTGCAGGACTGGCAGTCCGGTGGCCACGAGTGGCACCTGCACGCCGGCCGTTACACGAAGGTCGAAGGTGGCGCGGGGAACTCGGCGTTCTTCCGCACGATCCTGCGCGGGCCGACCGGCCTGGGCACGTCCGGCGCGTGGCTGGGGGTGTCCCGTGGTTGATTTCGACATGCCTTTCGCGGCAAGGCTTTCACCGCACGTCGACCGCGTTCGCCAGCACACCAAGGCGTGGGTGCGGGGCATGGGCATGCTGAACGGCGCGCCGTGGACCGAGGCGTTCTACGACGCGGCGGACTACGGCGGCTTCGGCCCGCTCACGCACCCGACGGCGTCGCTGGAGGACCTGAAGCACATCAACGACTGGCACACGTGGGGCTTCTACCTGCACGACGTGTTCCGCGAGGGATTCCTGCGGCCGCGCAACGTGCCGGGCGGCAAGGCGTTCATCGCGCGGTTGAAGGACGTGCTCGGCTCCGGTTCGGCGCTGCCCCTGAACCCCGCGGAGAAGGGGCTCGCGGACCTGGTCTCGCGGTCCTCTTTGGACGAGGACGACCGGGCTGGTGTCGCCGGCCTGCTGGACGGGATGTTGTGGGAGCTGCACAACACCGCGCAGGGCCGGGTGCCCGACCCGATCGACCTCGTCGAGATGCGCCGCAAGACCAACGCGGGCGACCTGTCCGCGGCACTCGCGCAGAAGTCCGTGGGTGCCGAGCTGCCCGCGGAGTTGTTGCGCAACTCCACGATGCGCGCGCTGGTCGACTCGTTCGGCGACGTTCCCGGGCTACGTCAAGAGATTCTCGGGTTCGACGCCTTCTACGGCTCCGGCGCCAGCACGACGAGCGCGGTGCTGGCAGTCCAGCAGTTCTTCGAGTGCGAGCAGCAACAGGCCTTGTCCGTGGTCGGAGATCTCGTCGCGGCACGGTTGCGGCAGATCGGCTCGATCATCGCCGAGCTTCCTTCGATCGCGGACGAGTACGCCCTCGACGCGGAGGCGAAGGCCGGGCTGCACCGGTACGTCGAGGCTCTCAAGTCGTGGCTGGCCGGTGAGCTGCTCTGGTCACAGAGATCCGGCCGTTTCAGCTTCTCCCCAACCCCCACCCGGAAGTCGTTCCACTCCCCCACAGGACTCGGCACCGCCGCCGTCCTGGTTCGTCAGTAGATTGGACTCGCAGTGACTGTTACCGATCCGGGCCTTGGGGTCGAGGACCAGCAGATGAGCCTGTCGCGGGCCGCTGCGCGCAACCTCGCGACGACCACCAAGTCGGCACCGCAGATGCAGGGGATCTCGCCCCGCTGGCTGCTGCGAACGCTGCCGTGGGTCGAGGCCAAGGGTGGCGCGTTCCGGGTCAACCGGCGTCTCACGTTCGCGATCGGCGACGGCCGCGTGACGTTCACCAGCGTCGGTTCCGAGGTGCGGATCGTGCCGCAGGAGCTGGCGGAGTTCATCCTGCTGCGCGGGTTCGAGGACGAGGAGGCGCTGACCGCGGTCGCGAACCGCTTCGAGCAGCGCGAGTACCAGCCGGGCGAGGTGATCGCGGAACGCGGCACGTCCGTCGACGAGGTCATCGTCATCGCGCACGGCAAGGTCACCAAGACCGGTCTCGGCGAGTACGGCGACGACGTGGCGCTGGGCACCATGGCGGACGGCGAGTACATCGGTGACGAGCCGGTGCTGTCCGGTACCGAGAAGAATTGGAGCTTCACCGCGCGGGCGTTGACGCCGACGACGGCCGTGGTGCTCTCGCGGGCGACGTTCAACCAGCTCAACGGGCAGATCGCGCCGATGCGCGAGCACATCGCGCAGCAGCTGGCGAACCCGACGAACGCCTCGAACAAGCATGGCGAGGCGGAGATCGACATCTCGTCCGGTCACGACGGCGAGCCGACGCTGCCCAGCACGTTCGTCGACTACGAGCTGCGGCCGCGCGAGTACGAACTCTCGGTGGCGCAGACGATCCTGCGCGTCCACACGCGGGTGGCGGACCTCTACAGCCAGCCGATGGACCAGGTCGAGCACCAGTTGCGGCTGACGATCGAGGCCCTGCGCGAGCGGCAGGAGTTCGAGCTCGTCAACAACAAGGAGTTCGGCCTGCTCGCCAACGCCGACCTCAAGCAACGGGTCAGCACGCACTCAGGCCCGGTGACGCCGGACGACATGGACGAGCTGATCTCGCGGCGCCGCAACACCAAGCTGATCCTGGCTCACCCCAAGGCGATCGCGGCGTTCGGCCGTCAGCTGTCGTCGCGCGGGCTCTACGCGCCGACGGTGGAGCTCGAGGGCAAGCCGCTGCAGTCGTGGCGGGGCATCCCGATCGCGCCGTGCGACAAGATCCCGGTCAACAAGAACGGCACCACGTCGATCCTCGCGATGCGCCTCGGCGAGGAGAAGCAGGGTGTCGTCGGCCTGCGCCAGACCGGCATCCCGGACGAGTACGAGCCCGGCCTGAACGTGCGGTTCATGGGCATCGACGAGCACGCGATGCTGAAGTACCTGGTGTCGACGTACTACTCGGCCGCGGTGCTGGTGCCGGACGCGCTGGGTGTGCTGGAGAACGTGGAGATCGGTCTCTAGCCATGACCGCCGAGATGACTGAACCTCTCGCGGCGGGCAGACCCGCCAGCGAGGTGCTCGCGTGGAGCCGGGGGCTCGTGCTTCCGGCTCTGCGCAAGGCCGTCGAACAGCTGCCGCCGTCGATGCGCACGATCGCCGAGTACCACCACGGGTGGCGCGACGAGTACGGCAACCCGGTGCTGGAGAACGGCGGCAAGGCCATCCGTCCCGCGTTGGTGCTGCTGGCGGCCGAAGCCGTCGGTGGCTCCGCCGCTTCCGCCGTCCCGGCGGCGGTCGCGGTCGAGCTCATCCACAACTTCTCGCTGCTGCACGACGACGTGATGGACCGCGACACGACCCGCCGGCACCGGGCCACGGCCTGGACCGTGTTCGGCGTGAACGCGGCG
Source organism: Pseudonocardiales bacterium (assembly GCA_032230575.1). Lineage (GTDB taxonomy): Bacteria > Actinomycetota > Actinomycetes > Mycobacteriales > Pseudonocardiaceae > Lentzea. The sequence goes on from JAVXWK010000902.1 coordinate 9,395, forward strand.
ATCCTGGCGGGTGACGCGTTGCAAGCGCTTGCGGTGGACGTCCTTGCGGCGTCTGGGCATCCGCGTGCGCTGGAGGCGATCCGGATGTTGGGTGACGCCACCGTGGCGTTGCTCGACGGGCAGGCGTTCGATCTCGACTTCGAGACGCGCTCGGACGTCGTGGTGTCCGAAGTGGAGCGGATGGCCCGTGGCAAGACCGGCTCTCTGCTCGGTGCCTCAACGGCTTTGGGCGCGTTGTTCGGTGACGGCACCGACGAGCAGGTCGAGGCCATGCGCGGCTACGGCGCCGAGCTGGGTCTGGCGTTCCAGCACGTGGACGACCTGCTCGGCATCTGGGGCGACCCGGCCGTCACCGGCAAGGCCGCGCACTCGGATCTGATGAGCCGCAAGAAGTCCCTGCCGGTCGTTCACGCTCTGACCGCCGGTGTTCCTGCCTCCTTCGAGCTGGCGTCGTTGTACTCCGGCTCGGAGGAGATGACCGCGGAAACGCTTGCGCGGGCGGCCTGTCTGGTCGATCTGGCCGGTGGCCGGGCGTGGAGCCAGACGCAGGCCGACGAGCTGCACACGCAGGCGCTGGTGCATCTCGGCGAGGCCTCCCCGACCGCGCGTGCGGCCGTGGAACTGGGCACTCTGGCTCAGCTGGTCACCCACCGAGACCACTGAATCCTCTTTCAGGAAGGCACTCGATGACAGAACACCCGCCGCGTGCGGTGCTGCTCGCCTCACCCCGGTCGTTCTGCGCCGGGGTGGAGCGTGCCATCGAGATCGTGGAACGACTTCTCGACCAGCGCGGCGGCCCCGTCTACGTGCGCAAGCAGATCGTGCACAACGTCCACGTCGTGCGCTCCTTGGAGGCTCGGGGCGCGGTGTTCGTGGAGGAGCTGTCCGAGGTGCCTTTTGGTGCTACGGCGGTGTTCTCCGCGCACGGCGTCTCCCCCGCTGTGCGTGCCGAGGCCGTGTCGCGGTCCCTCGACGTGCTGGACGCGACCTGTCCTCTCGTGACGAAGGTGCACTCCGAGGCCCGCCGGTTCGCCGAGCGCGGGGACACGATCGTGTTGATCGGGCACGCCGGGCACGAGGAAGTGGATGGCACGCTGGGGGAAGCTCCTGATCAGATGGTGCTGGTGGAGACCGTCGAGGACGTTCTCGCTCTGGACATCACCGGTCCCGTGTCCTACTTGACTCAGACGACGCTGGCCGTGGACGAGACGGCCGAGGTGATCGAGGCTCTGCAGCGGAAGTTCCCGCGGCTGCGCGGGCCTGGCTCCGACGACATCTGCTATGCGACGACGAACCGGCAGATCGCGATCCGGGACGTTGCCGCGCAGTCGGATCTGGTGCTGGTGGTGGGCTCGAAGAACTCGTCCAACTCGGTGCGGATGGTAGAGCTGGCCGCTCGTGGCGGCACTCCGGCCTATCTGATCGACGACGCCTCGGAGATCGATCCGGCGTGGTTGACCGGGGTCTCGTCCGTCGGGTTGTCAGCTGGTGCGTCGGCGCCTCCCGAGCTGGTGGACGAGGTGGTTTCGGCCTTGCAGGCCTTGGGATCGGTTTCCGTTTCCACGCACACGACCGCCACCGAGACGATCGCCTTCACGTTGCCCCTGGCGGTGCGTCGTGCTGGCTGACATCACCTCGCCCGCGGACGTCCGGGCGCTGCCTTCGGCTTCGCTGGGTCCGCTGGCCTCGGAGATCCGGTCGTTCCTGATCTCCAAGGTGCACCGGACCGGTGGCCATCTCGGCCCGAACCTGGGCGCCGTCGAGCTGACGATCGGGGTGCACCGGGTCTTCGACTCCCCTGCCGACGTGGTGCTG
>JAVXWK010000920.1:0-3169 GCA_032230575.1 Pseudonocardiales bacterium
CGGGGCTGGATGTCCGCGAGATCGTTGAGCACCCGCTCGCGAATCGCCTCGACCTGCGGTGTGTGCGACGCGTAATCCACCGCGATCATCCGTGCCCTGACTCCCCGCTCGACGCACTCGGCCACGATCTCCGCGAGCGCCTCGACCTCACCGGCGACAACCGTCGACCGCGGCCCGTTGACCGCGGCGACCGCCACACGCTCGTCGTAGCGCGCGATCAGCGGCCGCACCTCGTCGACCGGCAGCGACACCGACAACATGCCGCCGCGCCGCGACAACGCCTCGTCCACCGCCCGCGACCGCAGCGCCACCACGCGCGCCGCGTCCTGCAGGCTCAACGCCCCGGCAACGGCCGCCGCCGCTATCTCACCCTGCGAATGCCCGACCACCGCCTGCGGCTCAACACCGTACGAGCGCCACACCTCGGCCAGCGACACCATGACCGCCCACAGCACGGGCTGCACGACGTCGACCTGGCCCAACTCCAGCTCGTCCCGGAGCACCTCGAGCAGCGACCAGCTGACGAACGGCCGCAGCGCCTCGTCGCACTCCGCGATCTTGCCGGCGAACACCTCGTTCGTGGCCAGCAGCTCGCGCCCCATACCGACCCACTGCGAACCTTGACCGGGGAACACGAACACAGCCTTGCCCGCGGTCGTGACCTGCCCGGTGAGCACGTCGTCCCCGAGGACAACGGCCCGGTGATCGAAGCTCGCCCGCGAGGCCAGCGTGAACCCGACGTCGACCGCGTCCGCGTTGACGCCCTTGACCCGCTCGATCTGCGCCGCCAACGACTCAGCCGACTTCGCCGACACCAGCCAGGGCGTCGGAATCGATCCCGACTGGGGGCCCCAGGGGGAGACCGAGGTCCCCACTCCAATCGTCTCATCGCAAGCCGACAATTCCGGGCCGACAAGATCCACAACGGCCGAGTTGTCCACAGGCGCCGAGTTGTCCACAGATTGAGGCGAGCCCGGTTGACCAGCGATTTCGTTCGGTACGCTGGAAAACGGGGGGATCCCCGCGCCCGGCGCTTCCAAGATCACATGGGCGTTGGTGCCCGAGACGCCGAAGGACGACACGCCCGCGCGGCGCGGGCGATCCACGGAAGGCCAGGAGCGAGTCGAGGTCAGCAGCTCGACGTCGCCCGCCTCCCAGTCGACGTGCGACGACGGCTCGGTGATGTGGAGAGTGCGCGGCAGCACGCCGTGGTGCAGCGCCTGCACCATCTTGATCACCGAGGCGACACCGGCGGCGGCCTGCGAGTGGCCGATGTTCGACTTGATGGAGCCCAGCAGCAAAGGGGTGGAACGGTCCTGGCCGTAGGTCGCCAGCAAGGCCTGCGCCTCGATCGGGTCGCCCAGCGGAGTTCCGGTGCCGTGCGCCTCCACCGCGTCCACGTCGGAGACCGACAAACCCGCCGAGGCCAGCGCCGCGCGGATCACCCGCTGTTGCGATGGGCCGTTGGGCGCGGTGAGGCCGTTCGAGGCGCCGTCCTGGTTGACCGCGGAGCCGCGGACGACCGCGAGGATCCGGTGGCCGTTGCGCAGGGCGTCCGACTGTCGTTCCAGCACGACCTGGCCGATGCCCTCGGCCCAGCCCACGCCGTCGGCGGAGTCGGAGAACGCCTTGGAGCGGCCGTCCTCGGAGACACCGCGCTGCCGGGAGAACTCGACGAACGTCGACGGCGTGGACATCACTGTCACACCGCCGGCAAGAGCGAGCGAGCACTCCCGCGACCGTAGCGACTGGATCGCCCAGTGCATCGCGACCAGCGACGACGAGCACGCCGTGTCGACGGTGACCGCCGGGCCCTCCAGACCGAACACATAGGACACACGACCCGAAGCGACACTGCCCGCGCTACCCTGGCCCTGATGTCCTTCCATGTCACCGCCGCCGACGACGGACTGGTAGTCGTTGTACATCAAGCCGGTGAACACACCGGTCGCGCTGCCCCGCAACGAAGCCGGGTCGATACCCGCCCGCTCCAACGCTTCCCAGGCGGTCTCCAGCAGGAGGCGCTGCTGTGTGTCGGTCGCCAGCGCCTCCCGCGGCGACATGCCGAAGAACGACGGATCGAACTCCGCCGCGTCGTGCAGGAAGCCACCCGAGCGCGTGTAGGAGGTGCCGATGTGGTCGGGATCCGGGTGGTAGAGGCCTTCGAGGTCCCAGCCGCGGTCGGACGGGAACTCGCTGACGGCGTCGACCTCGTCCATCACGAGCTGCCACAGCTCTTCCGGCGTTGTGACACCGCCGGGATAACGACATGCCATGCCGACGATCACGATCGGATCGTCCGAAGTGGACACCAGCGCAGGAAGATCCGTCGTCGCCGCAACACCACCTAGCAGCTCGTCGCGCAGGTAGGAGGCGAGCGCACCGGACGTCGGGTAGTCGAAGATCAGCGTCGCGGGGAGGCGGATACCTGTGGCCGCGGCCAGCCGGTTCCGCAGCTCGACAGCCGTCAGCGAGTCGAAGCCGAGATCGCGGAACTGCTGCGCCGGGTCAACCGCCTGCGCGCCGCCGTAGCCGAGAACACCCGCGACCTCGACACGAACGACCTCGAGCAACGCCTCCAGCCGGTCCGTCTCGGACAACGTCGAAAGCCGCGACACCAACGTCACCGCGGTGTCGGAGCCCGCCACGGAACGCTTCGAGCGAGCCCGGACCAGGCCGCGCAACACGGCCGGAACCTCACCCTTGGCCCGCAGCACGGCGAGATCGAGCCGGAACGGCGCCAGCGCGACACCACCGTGAGCGACGGCCGTGTCGAACAACTCGATGCCCTGCTCCACCGAGATCGGCGGCATGCCGGCGCGACGCATGCGTTCAGCGTCTACTTCGGACAGCTGCCCGGCCATGCCACCTTCCCAGGCACCCCAGGCCAGCGACACGGTGTTCGGCCGGCGCTGAGCGAGGGCGTCGAGGATCGCGTTGGCCTCAGCGTAGTTGCCCTGGCCCGCGCTGCCGAGCGTGCCGGCGACGGACGAGAACAGCACCAACCGGTCCAGCTCACCGGCCAGCTCGTGCAGGTTCCAGGCGGCGTCGACCTTGGGGCGCAACACTGTCGACAGACGCTCGGGCGCCAGCGACTCGATCACGCCGTCGTCCAGCACACCCGCGGCGTGCACGATCGACCGGACCGGGTGCTTCTTCAACAGCTTCT
>JAVXWK010000925.1:0-3375 GCA_032230575.1 Pseudonocardiales bacterium
AGAAGCTGTGCTACTCGCAGCGGACCGTGAAGTCGATCCTGCACGACATCACCAACCGCTTCCAGCTGCGCAACCGCGCCCACGCGGTGGCCTTCGCCCTTCGCGAGGGTCTCATCTAGGTCGATGAAGGGAACCTTCATCCACCTGGGATGCAGGATGGTTCCCTTCATCGACCTCGCCTCACTCCGCGCGGCCGTTGAGGACGACTGAAGGGGTGCAGGCTCCCTTGGGCTGCGGGTTCTGGCAGCTCACCCGGAACACGATCTTCTCGCCCGGCTGGAACCGCAGCGGTTCCTGGAAGTGCTCGTCGCGGTCCCGGAAGTTCCCGAGCCCGATCACGCGGATCGTGCTGCGCGTCCCGCCCGCGTCCCGGACGAGCTGGGCCGTCCCGGCGTCGCCCTTCGAGTTCTCGAAGAAGATGTCCTTGACCAGGATGGTCTTCTTCTCGTCCGCCGGGGTGAACACCATCTCGGTGAACGCACCGGCGTTCGTCACGATCGGAGAGGTGATGTCGATCCGGAACGTCACCGGATCGCCCTTCTCCGCGGGTTTGGGCAGCGTGGGCGTCGCGTTCGTGTCGCCCGGTTTGACGCCCAGCACGTCCAGGGCCTGCCCGGCGTTGGCCGCGGCCTGCTTCGACTGCTCCTTGGCCTCACCGGCCGCGCTGGACGCTCCGTCGGCCTTGTCCTTGATCTCCTTGGACTCCTGCTGCATCGCCTCGCGCGCCGCGGACTTCACGGCGGGTGCCAGCACCGTGAACCACAGCGCCACCAACGCTCCCGCGAGCAACAGCAGTGCGATCAGGGCCGGTAGCAACCACTTCGGCAGCAGCTGCCGTTGCACCATCGTGCCCTGGGCGACCATCGGCTCGCCCTGCTCCGGCGTGACCTCCACCTGGAACGGGTGCCGCTTCGGCTCGCCGCGCATGAAGGTCCTGCGCGGCTTGGCCTGCAGCCGCACGAACGCGGTGGTGCCCGGCGGCAGCGCGATCTCCGTGCGGTCGAGCCGGAAGTCCAGCTCGTCCTCGGGGTCGACCGCTCGCAGCCGCAGCATCGCGGGCGCGTTGCCCACGTTGTCGACGGCGACCTCGTACCTGGCCTTCCGGCTGCCCTCGGCCTTGGCCGGCACCAGTTCCGCGGCCACGTCGGTGAACGCGCCGACCACCACGACGCCCTCTTCGACGACCGAGCCGTGCGGGTCCTCGCGCGAGATGACGCGGACGCCGAACGGGACCGGGCCCGCGTAGACGCCCGCGTCGCGCGGTGGCGCGAACCGGATGAGCACAGGTGCGGACTCACCGGGGTTGAGGTTGACCACGGCCGGTTCGGCGTGGCTCCACGACGCGGCATCGCCGACGACGTCGATCGTGAACTGGTCCACCAGCTCGCCCGCGTTGCGCACCATCACCTGGCAGGTGACGTCCCCGCCCGGTGCGACGGCAAGGTCCGAAGTGGACAGTGTCGCTGTTGCTCCCATGACTAGCAGTCTCCTTCTTTCCCTGGCGCCGCACAGGGGCGGCGGAGGCGTGGCCGGGTGCGCTCATCTCTGCCCGTTGGGGAAGGTGGTGGTGCGGCTCGCAACCTTGCCGAGCGAATTCGTGGTCAGACGGGCGCATCGTGGTGCCGCGAGGCGTCCTGCTGAGCGCGAATTCACCGCCGACGTTGCGGGCCGCACCACTAACCGCGCTCGACGAAATCCGATGGCTGCACGGTGTTCGGCAGCGCGAGGAAGTCGCCTGACTTCACATCGCCGAACTTCGTGCCTTCGACCGTGACGGCCTGGGCCTGCCGGAACCCTTCGGCGTCGTTGTGGAAGACCAGCATCTGGGCGGAGAACGTGCCGTCGATGGTGGTGAGCTCGCCCGGTGTCTCGGAGATGCCGGCGGTCCAGCCGAGCCTGATCCTGGCGTTCGGCGGGAAGTCCTTGCCCTGCACCGAGACCACACCGCCGAGTGGTCCGGCCTGCTGGTCGGCGGTCAGCGTGGGCTGCTTGATGACGATCTTCGTCGTGGCGAGGTTGTCCCGCGCGTCGGTGTCCGGGCCGGTGGCGATCACCACAGCGGCCAGCTCCTGATCGACGGCCTGGGTGGCCGGGATCGTGAACTTCACCTCGGCCTGGCCGTCCGGTCCGAGCGTGCCGACCGCGCACTCCGGCCGGCAGCCGAACGCCGAGGCGTTGACCCGCACGTCGGTGAGCGTCGAGCCGGAGCTGTTGAGCAGCTTGAAGGTCACTGTCACGTCGTCACCGCCGACGAACGACGGCTGCGGGTTCGCCGACATGGCCAGCGACAGCGATCCGGTGCGCTCCAGGACCTTCACGGTGACCTTCGACGTCACCGAACCGACCGCCGCAGTCACGACGTGCTCTCCCGCGGTGGTGCCGGTGGCCTCACCGCTGATCACCTTGCGCTCTCCCGGGGCGATCGGGCCGACGTTGCCACTTGCCGGGCCGTCTTGGAGTCCTGGCGGCATGGTCACGGTGAGCGTGGCCGGGGCGGGCGCGAAGCCGGTGTTCGCGACCACGACCTCGATCGTCGTGGTGCCGTTGAACGGGATCTCCGCCGGGTTGGCGGTCGTGGTCACGGTGATGCGTGAAAGCCGTTGCACGGCGGGCTGTTCGGCGTTGGTGGTCAGGAGCTTCGGCGTGCCGTTCTGCGCCTGGACGGTGAAGAGGTCCGGATCCCTCTCGGATTGCGCGGCCTCGAACACGATCCTGGTGCCGTCCGGAAGCCACGCCGGGCTGCGCGGGCGTCCGATGTCCTGGGTGGATCGCACGATGACGCGGGCGCCGGTGCCGTCGGCGTCGACCTGGCAGATCTGGCCGTCCTGCTCGACGGCCAGGGTCTTGCCGTCCGGGGACCACGCCGGGTTCTGGCTGTAGCGGCTGTCGCAGGGGTCGGTGAACCGCGGCGACAGGTCGACCTGGCTGCTGCCGTCCGGCGTGACGAGCCAGATCTCCTGACCGCGCGGGTTGGCGGATGTGACGGTGAAGATCGCCGTGTCCGTACCGGTGTTGCCTCGCGCGTCGGTGGCCGTGCAGGTCACCCGAGTGATGCCGATCGGGAACTTGGTGCCGGACGGCGGAGTGCAGGCCACCGGGAGTTGCCTGCCCTGACTGTCGGTCGCGCTCGCCTGGTAGTTCACCGTGGCGCCGGTGGCGTCCGTGGCCTGTGCTTTGACGTCGTCGACGCGCACGACAGGTTTGACCAGGTCGGCCACCTGGACGGTGACGGTCTGGGTGTGGCCGGGGCGGACCTCGGTCTCCTTGTTGAGCAGGAAGTCGATGGTGCAGCGCAGTGTGCTGCCGGGCGTGGCGTTCGGGGAGACCGTGAACTTCTCGGCGAACGTGAAGTCCTGCCCGCTCGGCCCCTCGACC